>NZ_DATNPA010000581.1:0-10183 GCF_036703385.1 Allocoleopsis sp.
CTTTTGGAGTCACTACGACTTACAAAACTCCACATTTCAGCTGGTTGAGACGTATCCTTGGATACCCCAGTTGGGATTGAATTGGTCAGTAGCGGTTGATGGTTTGTCGATGCCGCTGATTGTACTCACTGGCTTAGTCACAACCCTGGCTACCCTTGCCGCCTGGAGAGTCACCCACAAACCCAAGCTGTTTTATTCCCTTCTCCTGATTCTGTACAGCGCCCAGATCGGTGTGTTTGCAGCTCAGGATTTGCTATTGTTCTTCTTAATTTGGGAACTAGAGCTAGTTCCGGTTTATCTACTTATCTCTATCTGGGGCGGCAAAAAGCGTCTGTATGCAGCAACCAAGTTTATCCTTTATACAGCAGCAGGCTCAGTATTTATCTTAGTAGCGGCGTTAGCAATGGCCTTCTATGGTGATACCGTTACCTTTGATATGCAACAGCTAGCGCATAAGCACTATCCGATCGCTTTTGAACTACTAGCTTATACAGCCTTCTTAATTGCCTTCGGTGTCAAACTCCCGATATTCCCCTTACATACTTGGTTGCCAGATGCTCACAGCGAAGCGTCTGCCCCCATTTCAATGATTTTGGCTGGGGTGTTGCTGAAGATGGGAGGTTATGGGCTGATGCGTATGAACATGGAAATGCTGCCCAATGCCCATATTCACTTTGCTCCTGTACTAGCGATTTTAGGCGTAGTCAACATTGTCTATGGTGCTTTCACTGCCTTCGCTCAGGAAAATCTCAAGCGTCGGCTGGCTTACTCTTCAATTTCGCACATGGGCTTTGTTCTCATTGGCATTGCTTGCTTCAATGACTTGGGAATGAATGGTGCGATGCTTCAGATGCTGTCTCATGGGTTGATTGCTGCCGCGCTCTTCTTCCTGTCGGGCGTAACCTACGATCGCACACACACCCTGTGGATGGAAGAAATGGGTGGGATGGCGAAAACAATGCCCAAAGCGTTTGCTCTATTCACCATTGGTTCAATGGCATCTCTGGCTTTGCCAGGAATGAGTGGGTTTGTGGGTGAGTTGTCGATATTCCTGGGGATTACCACCAGCGATGCTTACAACCCAGCTTTTAAAGTCGTGATGGTTTTCTTGACAGCCGTGGGATTAATCCTCACCCCGATTTATCTCCTCTCCATGCTACGCCGAGTGTTTTATGGAAATGCTAATCCCGAACTAAAGCTAGAAAAGTATCTGGGTGATATCAATCCTCGCGAAATCTTTATTACCGCTTGCCTACTGGTGCCGATTATTGGAATTGGTCTGTATCCTAAAATGGCAATGCAAACCTATGATATTAAGACAGTAGCCGTTACGGCTCAAGTGCGCCATGCGTTGCCGATGATTGCTCAAGAGAGCGATCGCTTTTACTCGAAAACGTTTACAGCACCCCAGCTTACGATAGGTAAGTCTCAGCAATTGTTGGGTGTGATCAAGTAAATTCCTAACTCTCCCTGAATCTTAAGGTGCAGCTTAAACTTTGCAGTAGGGGTAATATCCAAGTGATATTACCCCTACAGTGATTTTTATACCAAGTAGTGCATTCTGAAGCAGGTATTTGGCCTAAAATCAGATGAGTTCTGTTGCTTACAGCTCGCTGTCGGCACAATCAGCATTGTCCACTACCCTTGAGCCAAAATCCAACGAGTGCTGCCAGAGCTCAATTGTTGTGAGGCCGAACTATCATCTGTCCTAATGATTGGAGTGAAAACCTGATGAAAGTACTGGTCACTGGAGTAGCTGGATTTATTGGCTATCACTTAACCCAACGCTTGTTAGCAGAGGATATCGAGGTTTACGGCATTGACAATCTGAATGATTACTATGATGTCAAATTGAAAAAAGCTCGCTTGGCTCAGCTACAACCACAAGCAAGGTTTACATTTGAATTGCTGGACTTAGTGAACCGCGATCGCATCCTTCAGCTATTTCCAGAACAGAGCTTTGATTATGTGATCAACCTCGCTGCTCAAGCCGGAGTCCGCTATTCCCTAGAAAATCCCTTTGCTTACGTAGACAGTAACATGTCAGGGTTTGTCAATTTATTAGAAGGATGTCGTCAGACTCAAGTCAAACACCTTGTCTTTGCTTCTTCCAGTTCTGTCTACGGTGCCAACACCAAAGTTCCGTTTTCCGTCACGGATAATGTCGATCATCCGATTTCGCTTTACGCCGCCAGCAAAAAGGCCAATGAGTTAATTGCTCATGTATACAGCCACTTATACAATTTACCCGCGACAGGGTTGCGATTCTTCACTGTTTATGGCCCCTGGGGACGCCCTGATATGGCTTATTTCAAATTTGTGAAAGCCATTCAAGAAGGTAAGGCGATCGATGTTTACAACTTTGGCAAAATGAAGCGTGATTTTACTTACGTTGATGATGTGATTGAAGGCGTTGTGCGAGTGATGCATAAACCTCCCAAAATCAATTCAAAGGAGGCGGCTAATCTTGCTCAAGCATCGACCAATCAAGCCCCCTACAAGCTTTACAACATTGGTAACAATAGTCCTGTCGAGTTAATGACCTTTATTGAGGTAATTGAAAAGGCTTTAGGCCAAACAGTTGAGAAGAATTTTCTACCCATGCAGCCTGGGGATGTTCTGTCCACTTATGCAGATGTGGATGATTTGATGAAAGATGTGGGATTTAAGCCCTCTACAACCATTGAAGAAGGGATTCATCGCTTCGTTCGGTGGTATCAACACTACTACCTATAGCAGTCTTATTGGATTTGTGAGCAATAACAAAAGGGCTGTCTTTTTTATAAGACAGCCCTCAAAAATAATCAGCGATGAATGCTACAGTCAGCGGATTGAACTTTACTGCAATAGCTTTTGTACCCAAGCCAGATTAGCCGTATCCCGAATAATCAAGAAAATACCTAAACCGAGTAATAGTACCAATCCAGTTTGCATCACGTTTTGCTGAACTTCAGTCGGCAAGGGCTTACCCCTCACTCCCTCAATCAACAAAAACACAAGTTGACCTCCATCCAATGCGGGTAAAGGTAAGATATTAATGATTGCCAAGTTAATGCTAATGAGAGCGGCAAATTGGAAAAGATTTGCAGCATTTGAACGGGCAATATCGGCTCCAATCTCAACAATCTTGACCGGGCCCGAAACTTGCTCTGCGGTTTCGCTAAAGTTACTGATGAGTTGACCAAAGCCTTTCGCCGTCAAAATCACGACACGCTGATATTCGTCGGCAGCGCTACTGAACGCTTCTCCTATACTTTTGGCACGCTTACGTACCACGTCACCATTCGGGGCTAGCTGTACACCAATTTTACCTTTGCCATCTTGACCGAGTTCCGGCCTCAGGGCAATGGGCAGCGTTTCTTGGTTGCGTTGAATCGTTAGTCTTAGAGGTTTGTTGGGAGATTGTTGAATTTGTTTCATCAGGTAAGTGATAGCTTCCTGGTTCGCTCCCAACTCTTGCCCATTGACGGATAAAACCACATCCCCTGGTTTAATTCCCGCCTCTTGCGCCACGATACTGCTTTCTGCGACGACTTGAGGAACAAGAACACCGGGCTGGTAGTTAAAGTTAGTAAAGTCCGGGGTGCCAACGGTTGCGACTTGACCCACGAGGAGGAAGTAAGCAAACACCAAATTGGCAATCACACCCGCACTAATTACGATCGCACGGTCTAAAATCGGTCGGTTACGAAGTAAATTCGGGTCATTCGGAGGAATTTCGCTATCCGGGTCATCATCGGGGAAACCCACGAACCCCCCTAAGGGAAAGGCTCGGATGGCATACTCGGTTTGTGATCCCTGATACTTCCACAGGATCGGCCCAAAACCTAAGGAGAAACGATTGGCATAGATTCCTTGGAGACGAGCTGCCATAAAATGACCCAGCTCATGGACTAAAATCAGAACCGCCAGGACTGCGATCGCCGCCAAAATTGACATAAGAGGTCTTCAATGTAACAATAACTTACGTTTTTTCATTGTAAGGTCTGATTTCAGATGAGTGCCTGCTTCCTGGGTCTTACAAAACTTCTCTGCCTAGATACGGTTGCAGCACTTCCGGAATTTTGACCGTTCCATCCGGTTGCTGATAATTCTCCAGAACCGCTGACATTGTGCGGCCTACAGCTAAGCCTGAGCCATTCAGAGTATGGACGAACTGAGTCCCTTTTTTCCCTGCTTCTTTAAAGCGAATATTACCCCTTCGTGCTTGGAAGTCTGTGCAATTAGAGCAACTAGAAATCTCACGATACTTTCCAGAGGAGGGCAGCCAAACTTCCAAATCATAAGTTTTGGCAGAGGAAAAGCCAATATCACCGGTACACAGTGCCACAACCCGATAGGGCAACTTTAAGGCTTCCAAAATCTCTGCCGCATTCTGTACGAGTTTTTCGAGTTCCTCGTAAGACGTACTGGGATGAACCAGTTTTACCAGCTCTACTTTATTAAACTGATGCAATCGAATCAGCCCCTTGGTATCTCGCCCGTAGCTTCCGGCTTCGCGGCGAAAGCAGGGAGTATAGGCACAATGATAAATGGGTAGCTGGGATGCCTCTAAGACTTCATCTCGGTAAAGATTCGTTAATGGAACTTCAGCCGTAGGCGCTAGCCATAAATCATCACTGTCGCACTTGAAGCTTTCTTCGGCAAATTTAGGTAACTGACCAGTCGCGGTTAGAGACTGGGTGTTGATCAGAATCGGGGGTATAACTTCTACATAACCACTGGCTGTCTGCCGGTCGAGCATAAAGCTAATCAGTGCTCTTTCCAAAGCTGCACCAGCACCCACTAAGCTAACAAAGCGGCTTTGAGCCACTTTCACTGCCCGCTCAAAGTTGAGAATGCCGAGCTTTTCACCAATTTCCCAATGAGGGAGAATCTTGGCATCTTGGGGTGGAATGTATTCGTCACCCCAACGGCGCACTTCTACGTTTTCCTCTTCACTCTTACCAATGGGCGTGGATTCACTCGGCAAGTTAGGGAGGGCAAGTAAGAGGGATTCTATCTGGGATTTCAGGACTTTTTCCTGAGGTTCCAGTTCACTCAGTGAGGCTTTGACTTGGTTCCCTTCGTCCCGTAACGCTTGCAGTTCGGGTGCGTCCGCAGGGGTTCCCGCTTTGATTTTTTGACCCATCTGTTTGCCAATTTCGTTGCTACGGGCTTGCAACTGAGTTCGGGAGGTTTCCAGTTCCCGTTGGCGCTGATTCAACTCGATAATGGGCTGGAGGTCATACTGACCAGCACCACGCTGATCCAGTAGCTCTTGGACTGTTTGGGGATTTTCTCGAATTTGCTTTAGGTCAAGCACAGACTTTCTCTACATACCGGACGCGATCGCATACATGGCACATATTCTTTGCTCTTAGTAGTCCTTGAAGACCTGCTAAGAGCTGGATTAATTAAATAGTGCCACTCTACAGGATACAAGAGGAGCGCGATCGACGTAATTTACCCAATCTGCCACAGTTTACTTTCAACGTCCAATCTGCTGTAACCGATTCCCCTTCAACCTTGATTTCTAGGAGAATGTCACTTGCTCACTCGATTGAACAGCCACAGCGAAGCCACAATACCCGCAAAATGAGCCGTAATGGTGTTGACGTTCCCCTGTACGACAAATAAATCTAAGGGTTGCACATAGCGACTGGGGTCAAGCACGGCTCCTTGCTGGGACAAAGACTTGGTGAGGACGCTACCCACTACGGCTTGCGCTCCTAAAATAGTCACCAACATTCCCACCAAATTGACAATCAGTCCCAGCCTGATTGCTTGCAATGTCTCTGCTTTACTCGGTCGCCCAGTCTCTAGCAGCTGTTTAGAAATGCGAGTGTAACGGAATGCAAAAAAAGCACCGATACCCAGCGCTACCAGACCACAAATCGCAAAAAAGATTCCGAATCCGGTTCCCTGGGTACCGCCTTGAGTCTTTGTATTTGTGTTAAAGGCTACAGAAACCAGCAAAATAATGGCTGAAACGACGCCTAAAACGACTTGGAGCCCGAAGGAAATCCAGCCGATGGTGCGGAGTGTAAAGACAATTCGCTGAGCAGCGGGAGGGATTGAAGACGTGTCTGGCTTTTCTCGCATCGGGGCTGGAACCTTGAGTGATAACCTAACTTCATTGTATTTTCTCGCGACAACTGACTAAATGTAGGTCGGGTCGGTTTCTCGTTCCTATAGCCATCCCCCGTAATTGATGGAATCAGCTCGTTGTGGAAGTGGAAAAGCCTGGAAGGGTTAAGATGCCCAGCCCACATCACAAGCAACACTTGCGTACCCTTGTCGGATTTCTCTCAGGTCATCTTCAGACTCCTGAGAACTTCTGTAACCCTTTTTCTGGTATTTTGTAAAGAATTGATAAATTATTCTTGACTTCGTTGCTGATCTTAATTATCTGCAAGTAAGATTCACAGAAAGTAAGACGCGTCATACACCCGTATTACACTGGGGTCGGCTAACGAAGCAAAGCCTTGAATTGGTGATCAGCCAGTTCTCTGACTGTAGGGCAGCGCTGTCTCCTTGCTTGAGTGGTTTGGCAGCTTCAATACGCCAGGGTTATCTGAAATTGTCCAACCTCCTGCCTTGGAATAGCGAACCGTTAGCACATCTTTAAGAGTGTCCCTGACTCACGACTTGCTTTTTGCCATTCTCTAAAAGCGGCTCTTGCAGCTAGCTCTGATTAGGGTGCCTATAGGATGGCTACCAAACCGAAGAGATTGCTGATTTCAGACAAAAAGCGTCAAATTTCGCGAACTTTTAACTCAATCTACTCGTCTGGTTAATCAAGTACAGGCATGGGACAGCAACCCCAACGCCTCCTGTGGCTCCCCATTTCTTCGCAGCCTGATCGAAGAGGAACAGAACAATGGAGCGTGTAAGACCCACTTTAAAGCAGCATTTATCCTACATAGCTTGTGCTATGGGCTTGGTCTTGACTTTGTCACTATACAGAAGCAGTGTCGGGACTACTCCTCTATCAGCAGCACAAAACCATTGGGAGGCGATCGCAGCGGAAAATCCAGAGCTTTTAGCTAGCCGATACAGCGATGGAGCTGTTTTAGAGCGCTCTTATGGGGTGTTAGATCTGGACAAAGTTTACCAGGGTCAATCAATTTACCAAGCCTGGTTGGAATTCTTCGAGCAATACCAGATTAAGAACTTCCGGGTGATCAAACAAAAGCAACACGATCGCCGTGTTGAAGCGGAAATTCAAATCACCGCTAAGTCCAGTCGGGGAGCGATCGTGGTCTTATCCATGTCTTACGAGGTGCAATTCGATCAAACCGGCAAAATTGTCAAGGAAGTTTGGCAGGCCGATTCTGAAGTGAGTGTGTAGTTATAAAGAGGTTTAGATTTTTGTTAGACGCAAGGGTTTTGGAAGGTTCCAAACAAATTGAGTGGTTCTTGGGACGGATTGAACCAAAGCGAAGACATCAAAGGCTTACAACGGGGTCTATTTATACCACTGCCGCCTTCAAGTCCCTGGAGTTTATCCAAAATCCTACAGGAAGGTGCTGGTCGCTTCCCCTAGGATGTACCTCCACTGGTGTAGATACTGTATCGGGAAGAGGTCTTAGCGTAGCGATTCCACAGAGGCTAGTGGGAAAGCTATGCCATTTCCCCAACCCGAGGGAATCACCTCTTTCTAGTCGAGGTTTACATCACTTAATAAATTCTGAGCAATCGGGTAACGTCTGCTCATTGCCTGGCACTAGAGACGCTACGGCGATTTACGTCGTTCGATTTCCAGTAGAATAATTAATGTTTGGCGTAGGAAAACGGCTCACGTCTTTACGACCTATCCCTTCACTAACTTGACTGGGTAAAGTAATGCAAAACAAAAGTATGCGGAATATACACCCATAAGTCAGTAGAAAAGAATAATACTTTCAACCTTAGGCCAACTTAGGTTTGGAAGGGAAGGAGAATGCCTACCGTGCCAAACACCTTGAGCATCGCTCAAGTGCTTTCAGCAGGGGCTTTTAGCGACTTCGCTAAAATTGATGGTGATTATTCCGCTGGGTTGCATCTATTAATTACCGCATCAACGAGTGAATTACAGGCTCCTCCAGGCTTTGTTATAAAGTGCGAGGGCAATTAATCGGCTGAAATTGCTCGTTTTTGCCAGACATGCGTGTGCATGTGTGAGTTTTCAGGGGTATCGAAACCACCGTTAGTTTCAGGAAAACTCTCCCATTCAAATCCGGTTGGCTGGGATATACAGCGAGCTATGCAGATGAAATTTGAGGATATCTATCAGTTTTTTCGAGACCCTCCTCCCAACTATCTCAACAAAGAATTAGCCGTATGCTACGTTCTGTCCGTTTTATTGCAAGGGGAATCCTATGGAACACAACTGATCCAACAATTAGAACAGGAGCACCCAACCTATCGACTCTCTGATACCGTCCTCTACAGTGCACTCAAGTTTCTAGAAGATTCAGGAGCCATCTCAGGGTACTGGAAAAAAGTAGAAGGACGAGGACGCCCCCGCAGGATGTATCAAATCCGCCCAGAATGGCGAGACCAAGCGCATGAGCTTGCCAATTTTTGGCGAAGTTACATGAGAACCGAAAGCAAAGCCATGTAGCGGCTTCAACACCTTTGTTGAAGAAGTGGTTAGAGCAGGGCAGCAGGCGAGGAAGAGATTTACCTTAGGGTAGGCACCCCTCAGAACCAGGGAAAGAAGAGTCAGGCTCTTCCAGGCATATCAATGCCTAGAAAATAACTGTGCCAGCTAGGGTGCGCCATGTGCATTTAACTTCCTCCGAAACCTTCCTCGCTTGAGAAAGCTCTATCAACTATGGGCTAGCCAGGGAAGACGCCGACTAGGTGTTAGCGCCAGCGTCTCGTAACAGTAAAGAACCGGGGCGCGATAGATGAAGCCAAACGCAGTGTGATGCGCAAGCGGTAGCTGCGCAGCGAAAAAGCGAGTATAGCGCACAACGCCATCGGGCGTCAGCCGGGTGCTCTCCTTCCTTCGAGTAGCTTCGCTTCACACGTCAGCAGCTCTCTAAGAGCTCAGCGTGCCATAGTGTCGCGCACTGCCATTAGTGTGAGATTCCTTCGGCGCATCGGCACTAGCGTGCTGTCGTGTTGGCAATGGCTGACCAACAAGGCGTCACAAATTGTAAAGTAGGAGCATAATGATACATGTCTTAATCAAGAATCAGTGAATACAACCATTCTTTCTTCGACATTCCTGCTGACGCTGTTGTTGGCGGTAGGTTTATTTTTCTTCATCCGAGCTTCCGTCAAAGACCGAACCGAACAAGTGCGATTGATTGCCCAAGAACCCGAAGAATCGCTGCTAACTCAGTTACAGCAATATTTTGACCAGAGAGCCTACCGGGTAGCAGCCGTCGATGCTGCAACTCATCAAGTTACCTTCCAGGGGTTTGTTCGACCAAGTTGGTTTCTAGCCATCTTTTTAACGTTGCTCGCCGCTTGTGGAATTCTTTGTTTATCGCTGGTTCTCTCGTTGCTGTACCCAACGCTCAGTTATCTTTTTTTTGCCCTTGTTCTCCTAGCACCCGCTGCTGGAGTTTTTTATTGGAAAAAGGCAGGGCGCAGTGAGCAAGTTTGTCTAAAAGTGGAAGCAGTACCCACTCAAGATACTAGTCTGCAAAGTCTCATTACGGTCACAGCTCATCGTGATGAATTGCAAGAGCTTCAACAAGCTCTAAAACTCAAGCCCTTGGCATAAAGGCTTCACCAACTAGGAGATGGGAAATCTTTTGGTAGTTCTTGGTTAGTGGTTAGTGGGGTTATTGCCCTCAATCTCCCTACTAATAATTACGAATCACCAAAATATTAACCCTACTCAAGCGAAAAAGTTTGAGTAGGGCTAAGTTAGAGTGCCTGTGATCCAGTTTTGCCGAAGAAACCTCAGCGACTAGGAACCGCAACAGCAGGCTTTTCTACATGGGAGTCGAGTAGCCGCAGACTGGGAAATAGAAAATGATTTTCTTCGACGTATTGAGCACCAAATAATCCTTTTTCTGCCCAGAAATAACGGTCTGTGGTATGTTCGTTTCGCTTCACGAGTAGCAAAGCGGGTGGAACTATCCCTTTAACTTGAATAAACTTTCGTGCTGCTGTGACCGGTTTATCTTCGCCGCTTTCGAGATTATACTGAGGCACATGCTCCAGAATCTTACGCCCTTCCTGGCGACGGCGACTTTTG
>NZ_DATNPA010000582.1:0-5130 GCF_036703385.1 Allocoleopsis sp.
TGGTTCCATTCGGTTTCTAAGTTGGCACCACGTTCTACCGCTTTCCGGAAGTGCTTGAGGGCGTCTTCTGGCACCTCGAACTCAGGGTATTCCCAACCCAGGTTCTCGCGAGTGGCCTTGACTTCATCCTTACCCAGAGCCGCACCGTGAACGTCGGCGGTATTGGATTTGTTGGGAGAGCCATATCCAATGATAGTGGTTACCTTAATCAAGGAAGGCTTGTCGGTGACAGCTTTGGCGGCTTCGATCGCTTTGGCAATGGCCTCCAAGTCACTGTTCCCATCTTCTACATGCTGGACGTGCCAACCGTAAGCTTCAAACCGCTTCCCTACATCTTCGGTAAAGGAGACGTCGGTAGAACCATCGATGGAAATGTGGTTATCGTCGTACAGAGCAATTAACTTGCCTAATCCCAAGTGTCCTGCCAAGGAACAGGCTTCACCAGAAACCCCTTCCATGTTGCAACCATCACCCAGAATCACATAGGTATAGTGGTCAACAATCTTGGCATCGGGCTTGTTGAACTTGGCAGCCAAATGGGCTTCTGCCATTGCTAAACCAACCCCATTGGCAATTCCTTGTCCCAAGGGGCCAGTCGTCACTTCTACACCGGGTGTCTCGAAGTTTTCCGGGTGACCGGGGGTTTTGGAGCCCCACTGCCGGAACTGTTTGATGTCGTCCAGCGTCACGCTATCGTAGCCTGTCAGATGGAGTAGGGCGTACTGTAACATACAGCCGTGACCTGCCGACAGAACGAAGCGATCGCGATTAAACCACTTGGGATTTTTCGGGTTAAACCGCATAAACCGGTCCCAAAGCACGAATGCCATAGGAGCCGCGCCCATTGGCAGCCCTGGATGTCCAGAATTCGCTTTCTGTACAGCATCAATGGCTAGAAAGCGGATGGAATTAATGCACAGTTCTTCGAGAGATTGGGTTGCAACGGCCATAATTTTTCTTTAAATGACTTTTAGGGATGTACGGTTTAACGCAAGATTTGTGTGAGTTAAAACTCAATGGCTCTCGGTCGCCCCAAGGCTATAGCCCCATCATCCCATTAGCGGGATCGATGGGCAAGGCAGAAAGGGACTAGGTATTTATACCATATCGGTTTTTGTAGATTGTTTGCAAATGCCGAAATGGATAGGGTTCCTAATCCCCTATTGCCATTACGATTGCCTGTATTTCTTGAAGGCTAGCGTGACATTGTGACCGCCAAACCCAAAAGAATTTGAAAGCGCCACTTCTACGATTTGATGGCGGCTCTTGTGGGGCACGTAATCTAGGTCACAAGCTGGGTCAGGGTTTTCCAAATTAATGGTCGGTGGAATTTGGTCATTTGCCACCGCCATGACCGTCGCGACGGCCTCAATGCCACCAGAGCCACCCAACAAATGACCTGTCATCGATTTGGTGGAGCTAACAGCCACCTGAGCAGCCGACTCACCTAAAGCTGTTTTAATCGCTGCCGTTTCCGTCGAGTCGTTAGCGGGTGTGCTGGTGCCGTGAGCGTTGATGTAACTCACCTGCTCTGGAGTAATCCCTGCATCTTTTAGCGCTAGTTGTATGGCTCGAGCCGCACCTTCTCCACCCGGAACCGGTGAGGTGATGTGATAAGCATCGCAGGTCATGCCATAGCCAATGATTTCGGCATAAATTTTGGCTCCACGGCTGAGGGCGTGTTCGAGTTCTTCCAGAATGAGAATCCCTGACCCTTCACCCATGACAAAGCCATCGCGATCGCGATCAAAGGGACGACAAGCCTGAGTTGGGTCATCGTTGCGAGTAGAAAGCGCTTTACACGCTGCAAAACCGGCTAACGATAGAGGCGTGACTGCCGCTTCAGTGCCTCCACAAATCATGGCCTGAGCATAGCCGCGCTGCACCAAGCGAAACGCATCCCCTATGGCATTAGAGCCCGCTGCACAGGCTGTAACGGTACAGTTATTCGGTCCTTTTGCACCCGTATGAATAGCCGTTAGACCCGCTGCCATGTTGGCAATCATCATCGGAATCATAAACGGACTACACCGATCCGGACCGCGAGTAAGGTAGATTTCCTGCTGGTCTTCTAATACCTTGAGACCCCCGATGCCAGTTCCAATGATGGCACCCACCTGTTCTGCGTTCAGGTCATTAATTACAAACTGCGCATCGGCTAGAGCCTGCTTGCTTGCGGATACTCCAAATTGAGCAAAGCGATCCATCCGCTTTGCTTCTTTACGCTCCATATATAGATGGGGGTCAAAACCCTTCACCTCACCGGCAATCCGGCAATCGTGTCGGGACGGGTCGAACAAGGTGATCGGGCCAATACCGTTTCGTCCACTCAACAACCCGTCCCAGTACTCAGTTAGAGTGTTGCCTATCGGTGTGATCGCGCCTAGACCTGTAACAACGACGCGTTTTAGTTCAATGTTTGTCATGATGCCAGTAAAACAGGGCTTGCTTACCCAGAACGCAGAACTTCCAGTAAAGACGGTATCTTAGTTTAGGCGGGAGCTTCTACTTTGTTACTGATGTAGTCTACTGCCGCTTGAACGGTGGCGATTTGTTCCGCCGCTTCGTCGGGGATTTCAATATCGAACTCTTCTTCTAAAGCCATCACCAGCTCAACGGTATCCAGGGAGTCGGCATTTAGGTCGGTGGCAAAGTTTGCTTGAGGGGTCACTGTATCAGGATCAGCTTCCAGTTGTTCGATGACGATTTTCTTAACTCTCTCGAAAATTTCTTGGCTCATAAAATGTTCCTCAACCTAGGCGCTTGAATTGTTCAGACCGTATTAGCTGGTTCTAAGCATTTTTTAATCTTATCGGAAAGAGGGACGATCACAGATATCTATATAGTCGCTTCTGGAAGTGGCACCTAAGATGTTGGTTCAGTGGTTATGCTCTAGGCGAATCCGATGAGGAGAGAGGAGGAGATTAAGATAGGGAGAATGTGGTTTGCGCAAAAAACTCGAGCTTTACATTGAATATATTGTAAAATGAGTTATTTAAACAATATTTTCCACTTTTTATAAAATGAGTGGGTGGGCCAATCAGTTTTGGGAGGTTATGTTCCTAAACAATTTGACAAACCTACTAGACAAAGTGGCAAACCATGCAGTAGTATAGCACGGCTTTTATTAGTGAATGCGATCGCTAAATATTGGAGCAACTCGAAGCACACAAGTGGGGCGGCTCCTTTAAGTGGCGAGATTCTTGCCTAACAAGCCCAGCCATTGCAGATTTCTGCAAAGCCATAAAAGCATTAAACTCTTCCGAGCCATACTTGGTTGTTTGTAATAGCAGTCGCAGTTGATTTTCGGCTTCAACTGTAAGGTGACCCGTTGCAAGAGCCTGTTGGACAATTTCACAAATACTAACCACGGGCTTTATCCTCCACGCCTTTAGCAACAACAGAAGCTCATAAAACGTCTGCGACTTACCTTGGGTTCAATCATTCGAGGCTACTATCGTTGAGGCAGATGACAGTACAGTGAAAACAATGTTCCTGGTAAAGCAAGCAAACTAGAACTCTGGCAACAGTGAATGCCCCTATCTGTAATCCTGATCGCCCTTTTCTGTGCTATTCAGACATAGGGCTACTTACTACATAGCTAAACAAGGCTTTCATCTAAATAACTTCACCCATTCGGGTCATTTGATACGCCATCCATTACGGATTGGGGCAGGCATCACACAGATTTTCAACCCGGATTTGGTATCACGCCGAACCAATATCCTCTATCCCTGTATCCGTTCAATCAGTTCCTCTATGCCGTTGATAGGCAGCATAGGAATCCCCAGATTAGCCGAGAGTTCTTGAATCGTCATATCATCTAAAAACCGGGTATCACCCTGCTTTAGCATCAAAGACGGTAATAGAATCGCTTCACCTACATCTTTCCCCTTCAAACCCTCAAGCAAATCTTGCCCAGTCAGCAGGCCAGTGACGGTAATCTCCTGTCCCCAGTAATCGCTACGCAGTGCCGCCAATCTGACTTCCAATCCTTCCACAGCATTTAACAACTGTATGAGTGGCTCAAAGGCTTTTTCAACGGCATTGCCGACTACCCACGTATAGCGGCGAGGTGTCTCTAGTTTTGAGGGCAGTTGCACAGAGGCGATGTCCTGAAAGTGTTTAATAAATTGGCGAATCGAACCCACACCGTTACCGATTTGAGGGTAGTCTTCGTAATGAGATTCGGGCGGTAACTCCTGTTGGGCAATCAGAAACCACTCATCGGCTAACCAGGCGAATGTCGTCCCCCATTGCTGGCGAAATCGCTCCTGAAGTGCCTGAACCTGCTGTATTACTTCTTCTGCCTTCTCACGACTTACCGGAATCAGTTCGTCTTGTGTCGGTCGAAAGCGTGTTAAACCTACAGGTACTACCGCTGTAGAAGCGACAGCAGGCACTTCACCCTTGTGGAATTGCGCCAAATCTTGCAGAGTACGTTCCAAGTGGATGCCATCATTGATACCCGGACAAACCACAACCTGAGCATGAATTTGCAGCCGTCGCTTCTGAAACCACTTCAACTGTTCTAAAATTTGCCCAGCTCGCTGATTTTTCAGCAGCCGTATGCGAATATCTGGCTCAGTAGCATGGACAGAGACATAGAGTGGAGATAGACGCATCTGTTCTATCCTGTCCCACTCTTTCTGGGTGAGGTTGGTCAGGGTTAAATAGGAACCATAGAGAAAGCTGAGGCGGTAGTCGTCGTCTTTGAGATACAAACTCTGACGCTTGCCTGGTGGTTGCTGGTCAATAAAGCAAAAAGGGCAGTGGTTATTGCACTGAATTAAGCCATCAAACAAGGCTGTCTCAAATTCCAGACCTAAATCCTCGTCGTAGTCTTTCTCAATTTCGACGAAGTGAGTCTTACCCGCCGCATCTAGGACTTGTAGTTCCAGCACTTCATCCGCACATAAAAACTGATAATCGATGAGGTCGCGGGGACGTGTGTCGTTAATTGCCACGATCGCATCCCCAGGCTCAAACCCCACCTCAGCGGCAATAGAATCAGGGAGAACTTTGGTAATTAAAGCAGGACGAATAGAAGTTTCACTCATTTTTCCAATCTTCTAACCCTTATTCCTTGATAAGCAATTCCCAATTCCCAAAAATACTACTATTGTGAAG
>NZ_DATNPA010000583.1:0-3343 GCF_036703385.1 Allocoleopsis sp.
GGTGTACCCACCACCTCTACCGTGCGTGCTGTTCAGATCATGAAGGCTCAAGCTGCTGCTCACATCAAAGATACTCCCAGCGAAGCGTTTGCTGGTTCTAAACTACGCAAAATGGGATCTCCTGTGGTAGAAGATCGTTGCGCCAGCTTGGTGGCTGAAGCTTCCAGCTACTTTGATCGTGTGATTTCCGCACTGAGCTAGTCACTGGCTAGTAGATCTTGAAAAAAACTAAACCACAATCAACACTCTAAATTATCGGAGATTTAAGAAATGAAATCAGTTGTTACCACCGTGATTGCGGCTGCTGATGCAGCGGGTCGTTTCCCCACTACCTCTGATCTGGAATCCGTTCAAGGTTCCATCCAGCGGGCGGCTGCGCGTCTGGAAGCGGCTGAAAAGCTGGCTAACAACCTCGACAACGTAGCTCGTGAAGCTTACGATGCTTGCATTAAAAAATATCCTTACCTAAACAATGCTGGTGAAGCCAACTCCACCGACACATTCAAAGCCAAGTGTGCTCGCGACATCAAGCACTACATGCGCCTAATTCAGTACTGCCTGGTTGTCGGTGGTACCGGTCCTCTGGATGAGTGGGGTATTGCTGGTCAGCGTGAAGTGTATCGCGCTCTGGGTCTGCCCACTGCTCCTTACGTTGAAGCTCTGAGCTTCGCTCGCAACCGTGGCTGTGCTCCTCGTGATATGTCAGCTCAGGCTCTGACCGAGTACAATGCACTGCTTGACTACGCAATCAATTCTCTGTCCTAACCTAATGGGTGGATTGGTGGTTTTGTGACAGGGTAGATTCCTAGTATTTTCGGCCTGGAGGTTCTTGGCTTTTTGCTTTGCCTGTTAGGGTTAAGTAATGGCAAAGAATCTCCAGGTTTGTTGTGTTTGAATAGAGCTGTCGATCAGTAACCACTTGTAGGCGTAATATCAAGTTTGGCTCCTTCACGCTATCTGTTGTCAGCTACTCGCAACCCGTAAGAAGAGTACTGGCTAAAAGCTGACAGGTATCTGCTCCTAGGCTGATTTATGGATAAACGCTTTTTTAATTTCTTTAATCTGACGGAAGACCAGGCGATCGCCCTTTTAGATACACCCCAAGATCAGGTGAGTCAGGATGATTCGCGTTACATCGCGGCTTCCCATTTGGTGAACTTCCCTACGCAGCGCTCAATTCATGCCTTGATGCGGGCAGTAGAACAAACTGACCCAACACTAGAGAACCGAATCGTGCGCCGAAAGTCAGTAGAAACATTGGGTAGACTCCAAGCTGCACAAGCCTTACCACTGATTCACTCCTGCTTGAGTGATGGAGACTGCTACACGGTAGAAAATGCCGTCTGGGCGATTGGCGAAATTGGGACTCAGGAAGCGGTCATTCTGGAAGATGTAGCTCAGTTGCTCAATCGGCCTGGGCAAACCTACCGGGTGATTATTCACACTCTAACCAAGTTGAATTATCAGCCAGCCTTGGAACAGATTCGCCGCTTTGTTGATGATGCTGACCCACCTACCGCAAGTGCGGCGATTGCTGCCGTTTGTCGCTTCACGAGAGACTATGACCAAATGCCGAAGGTCGTAGCCATGTTACAACACCGAAATGTATTAGCGCGACGCTTGTCCATTCAGGATTTGATCGATGCCCGGTATTATGATGCCATTCCCGATATTGCTCGATGCCCGGTATCCCTGGTGTTTCGGCTGCGGGGAATTCGGATGTTGGCAGAAGCTGGAATTTCTGCCGGAGCCATCACCTTTGAAACGATTCAACCCTATTTAGAGCAGACCTTACGCGATCATCCCAATGATCTGAGTTTAGTGCATCATTACGACCAACCGCCTGCACTACCATTTTTGGTGCAAGAGTTGTACGAAACTGACTTTGGGCGCTGCTATCTGGCAAGCAAAACGATACTTGAGCATCACGCTGAGGCGGCTCCTGCCGCTCTGTTTGCGACCTATGCAGAAGAAGCCAAAAATGACTATGGTGCCCACTTCCATGTGATCAAGCTGTTTGGCTGGCTGAAACATGCTCCAGCCTACGATCTACTGATTGCAGCCCTGCATAACAAGCAACCCCAGTTTCAGAAATCACGCGCCGCAGCAGCGATCGCCTTAACTGAACTGGACGATCGCCGAGTGATTCCCGATCTGCAAGCCTGTCTGGAAACCAACATCTGGGATCTGAAGTATGCGGCATTGATGGCCTTGGAACGCTTTGGCGACGAGAGTGGCTACGAACGAGTCGCTAAGGATCAGGATTGGTTGATCCGAGAAAAAGCCAATTCAAAACTAAAGGTTAAACGTTAAAAAGGCAAAGATATCTAGCCCAGCGCTCAAATTTTTCATCTTTAAGACCTGAGTATGACAACGGAAGAACTTTTTCAACAACTAAAGCACCCGAACCCCCACCTGCGTGAACAGGCCATGTGGGAACTCGCCCAAAACCAGGATGAAACCACGATTTCCCGCCTAATGAGCATTCTAGACGAGGAAGATACGACCTATCGTCGGGCAGCCGTCAAAGCGCTGGGGGCGATCGGAATGGATGCTGTGCCTCCCTTGGTCGAGGCATTGCTCAAGAGTGAAAATGTTACGGTTCGGGGTAGTGCCGCCAAAGCCCTGGCGCAAGTTGCCCTCAATTATCCAGAAACTCCCTTTCCTGAACAAGGAGTTCTTGGATTGAAAACGGCTTTGCAGGATGCCAATCCAGTGGTGCATATTGCCGCCGTGATGGCACTGGGCGAGATTGGTTCTCCAGTTGTCGATGTCTTGATTGAAGCTTTGCAAACAACTGATAATCCGGCACTGGGAATCTCAATTGTAAATGCCCTGGCCTCGATCGGGGATAGCCGGGGAGTGGATGTACTTCAACGCCTGATTGAGGATGAGTCAACCGACTCCTATGTGCGGGAGTCTGCCAATAGTGCCTTGTCTCGCCTGGAAATGACGATGAAGTTTCAGAGGAGAGAACAGTAGAAGTAGATGCGAGGGAGAATCACCATCATTCCTCCATCACCAATCATCTTGTGTCTGTCGGCGCTCAATTTGAGCGATCGCCAGCTTTGCCAAAATCCGAATGACTTCTAATTCGTCATTCAGAACCGCTTGTAATGGTTCAAGGGCTTGAGGATCGCCAATTTTGCCGAGGGAGTTGATAGCCGCCTTCCTCACGTCTAAATCAGTATCTTGAACGGCTCGAATTAAAGGCTCAACAGCGGGAGGATAGGTCACTTGCCCCAAGGCTGCCGCTGCCTCTGTACGAATGAGTGGTTCCGGGTCAGCCAGAGATGAAACCAGGAGGTTGCAAGATTTTTCATCGGACTGCTCTTGTGCCACA
>NZ_DATNPA010000584.1:0-5395 GCF_036703385.1 Allocoleopsis sp.
GGAGTACCGATGAACAAAATGCCCCGCTTCCAGGGAACACCGTAGGTTTCGTAAGTCTGGCGTGATGCGAAGAAGTTGGTTAGGTCATCTTGAATCTCTTGTTTAAGACTACCGCGTAAGATGAGGTTATCGAAGTTTGCACCTTTAATGGCTCGAAATAGGTCAGGACTTTTGCTCCAATGACCTTCTTCAAAGACTAGAACCTCTTCACGAATCTGCCCGTTCCACTCACAAACGGCAGCCAAGAAGGATTCTGCAATTTCTTTGGTATCCGCCAGAATCCAGTAACACTGAATGTTATCCCAACGCTCTCGCCAACTCATGATGAGGACATCGAGTGTATTTCCTTGCCATGCCACCTCAAACCAAGCGTTCACAGCACCTTTATGGATGTGGTGTTCCATGCCATCCCAGTTGGTAGCAATTTGGTTGTGAACCGAGACTTTCTGCTCAATGGTACATTTTTCGGCGTGGGCATAGGCTTGTAGATTGAAGGAACATTCGCTGCCCTCAACCAGTGCCTTATCGGGATACAGTGCAGCTAATTCCTGACTGACGCGGTAGGCAATAGCCGTCGTGGGAAGGCTGAGTGCCTTGAGCATGAGCTTTTTGATTTTCACGCTGATGCCGTCTCCTAGTTTTCTGTTGCAGCGATCGCATGATTGCGCGTTAGCGTTTGCGTAGCATGGTGCCGTCGCAGCAAAGCGGAACGAAGTTCAGCACAGCGCCACAGGCGATCGCTTCCCAGTCTCTACAAAGCGGTTGGGACAGATTTCGGATGTTTGCTCAATTGCTGGAAATGCAGTTAATACCCATTTCCAGTTGAATATCGCTGGCGACTCAAAGATAAGAGTCGGTGGAGAATGTCCACCCTATATCATAAGTAACGAATCTCGTTGGCGATCGCACCATGACGAAGACAAGTCTGTTTGCAGAGTTAGAGAAAGTCACCGCCGACTTACATCAAATCAATCCTTGGGCAGGGCTGCTACGCTTTAGCGTACTGGGTTCGATGTTCCTCAGCCTAGTAACGTTAGCTTGGTCAACCTCAAATGAACTCGTGTTGTGGAGTGCAACAATACTGGCAGGGCTTTTCTATGCCTTCTGGCTCATCTGCACCCATGATATGGCGCATCAGAGGTTGACGGGATGGACGTGGTTCGATACTGTCATGCCTCGGCTGATGAGTTGGCCGATGTTGTGGCCTTACGGTCTGTATGCAGAACTGCACCGTTTACATCATGGCTGGAACGGGATTGACTTGCGAGACCCGGAACGAGTGCAGTGGACAGAGCAAGAGTACCAGCAAGCTTCCCCTTTACTGCGATGGTACGTGCGTCATCAGTGGAGCTGCGATATTTTCCTGCTGGGGGGAATTGGGCTAATTATTAAGACGTTTGTCAATGCTGTGCGCTTTCAGAAGTTAGTGCCTCGCCTGCGCTTCCAACTGCTGCTTGATGTAACGGGTATGCTGCTAGTACATGGTGTTCTGCTGACTTTTGCGATCGCTCCAGGAAAACTACTGCATTATTTCTTATTTTGGTTGATTCTGGAACGGGTGATTGGAGTGGTGCTACAGGCACGAGACCACTTGGAACACTATGCACTTTGGGGAAAGTTTACAGGACACCAACTGACCCAGCTTTATGCTTGCCGCAATCTCAAGACGAGTTCCTTGCTTGGATGGTTAATGGGGGGGCTGAACTATCATGCTGTACATCATGCTTTTCCTAGTATTCCCTTTAACCAGCTTGCAGAAGCGTTTCAACGCATTCAAGGAGTGTTGCAACAGCAGAGTCTTCCTCTCATGCAATTGGATGAAGGTTACCTCAAGTCAACCTACGGGTTGAGTCATCACCCCTGTTTAATTGGTGGAGTTAACCCGTCTGAAGCAACAGGTCGTAATCATATGATTTCTGTAAAATGAGAGCTGGTTGTTATCGATATGCCCTACACCAAAAAGCTGTACACCTGGCTCTCACTGCACCAGCAACGAGAGCGCAATTAGAGGAAAACTTGAGTGTTTTGCACGCTCCTGAACTCACCCCGGAAGCATTAGCACGGTGGCAAGACTATGGGGGGTTGGTTTATGGGGATGGGCAAGACAGCTTTGAAACCAGATGGCTTTAAGGGTGTGCTTACAGTAGGAGAATCTCACTGAAACAGCAGAAGCGATCGCTACCACTACTTAATGAGTTGTGAATCCTCATAATATCGGCATCCGAGAGTCTCCCCACTCGCTGAGGGGTAGCTGGCTTGTTAAGCGTCCTTAATAATATAGATCACTGATAAATGGCTCTCAAGTCACACCACCCGATATTCTTAAATCACCCAACAAGGTGGTGATAGGCTGCTATTGTTGAGTTTGTAGGTTAACAACTGGTTAAGGAGTTTAATATGCAGCTTCTCAATCACTCCAGTACTACCTCTAACCCAACTATCAAGAAAGCAGGAGCCAAACTGCACATGATTTGGGTGAAGAAAATAGACGCCAATCAACGTGAATACCTCGCAGCGGTTTGGACAACCCAGGATTAGCCCCCCCCTGCTGAATGTCGAGGCATTGCCATTGAGGGAATAGCACAATAAAGTTCGGTGCATCAACTCATAGTGTTCGATAGACCCCAACATCATCATCGGTCAATCGGCAACGTTGGAGTGTGTTGCACTCAATCCGCTTCTGGCGATCGCTCATAATAGTCGCTAAGTCCGGTCGTCCCGTGACAGCCAGTCGCCAGTCAGCCCAGATTTCGTATAGGGTATCCACAATCCAACCAATCACAGGTAACTTGGTGGCAGCATAGATCCACCCCATTCCCAGGATTTCGTAGACTCGACGAAAGACTTCCACATTTTTGATGATAGTGCCGTCGGGGAGTACAGCATGGATTCGCCCCATTGCCGTCTCAAAGTCTACCCCACCATGTGAAGAGGGAGTATAGTCATCGTCGGCAATGTCCACAAATGCCACTTTTCCTCGGCCTGCATCGCGTTTTCTCAAGAAGTTGACTTCTCGCACACACAAGGGACATTCACCGTCGTACAGCAATTTGATTTGCCAGGACGGCTGTTCAGGCACAGTGGCGACTTCAACGGATTCGTGGAGTTGGGTATTCGATGAGGGCATAAGTAGTGGAAGAATCAATTAGCGTTGGAATCTTGTTAAAAATCTCCTGGACAAGGAGATGGAGATTGTGCTGACTTGCTTTGTTACTAATTGTAACGAGTTGAGGATTGCATAAGGAAACCGAACATCCATTCAATGGTGATAATAGTTCTTAGCTCATAAAGAAAGCTGCCGATAATTAATGTGATCGTCAAACCCGATACCATCGAGTTGCCAGCAGGAGCAGTTGTGAGAGTGCCTGGAACCTGGCAGGACTATCAAACATTGCTGGAACATTTAGGCGATCGCACTTCCCCTCGTGTCAAGTACTGCAGCAGATCGAACTCTTGAGAGAAAATAAACAAGGAGTTGGCACTAAGGGGTAATGCCAAAGAAAATAAGGGAATTGAAAGCAATGGTGGCAAAAGTTGGGTACGTCCTTCAACCAGGTCGGGGTAAAGGAAGTCATACTTATTGGAAACATCCGTTGCTACCTGAAGAACCCCTAACCATCCCCGGTAAGGATGGGGATGATGCTCCGCTATATTTAGAAAGAAATATTCAACGGGTGCTGAAAAAGTTAGAAGAGATTGAAAACGAAGAAGGTGAAGAATGAGCTATCACTACAGCATGGTGATTCAATGGTCAGAGGAGGATCAGCTCTTCTTAGTTCACTTGCCTGAGTTTCCCTGGCAGCAGTTTCATACGCATGGTAGAACTTATGAAGAAGCTGCCAAAAATGGTCAAGAAGTGATTGAGGCTTTTGTGGAGATGTTGATAGAGGAGAATAAACCTCTACCAGAACCCAGAATTCTTCCCACAAAGCCATTACAGGTTGCTTAGTTGCGTGTATCGAATTCCACCACAATACTGCACAGAAGCAAATCGTGAACCTGTTTGCTCTTCCTCGCTGGAACAAACGAGTTGAAAGTGTTCTCTTCCTGGCGACTGGAGAAGGATAGAAAAACTCAGAAAATAACAGATGACGAATGCAGAATTAATTGAAAAAGCTCATACTTTATTAGATTGTGAACTTGAAGAAGAGGCATTCATATTATGGGAGATACTTGAGCGTGATATTGAATATTTGGAACCCAATGAAGACGGTGATCAACCTGAGTTGCACCTCCTTTTTCACCACCTTAAGGAGGTAACTGACAACTTTTATTGGGATTGGGAAGCTACCATAAACTACTATGACCCAGAAGAAGGAGGTTCCAGTTTGGCTTTCTACCCTTTAACTCATCAACAAGTGGCACAGCTATTAGACAAGATACCTAACCGTGATGATAGTAATTATTGGACGATGATGATAGATAGATTTTTACCATTTCTTGTCGTTGCTGACTCTCATCTACAAAACCACGGTGTACCATCTGAAAGTGAGGAGCCTGTTAATTTAACAGAGGATTTAAAAGTTTTCATCCAAATTCGTCAAGATATATTCCATAAAAGTGAATTCTGGAATTTAGAAAATTTTTTAAAGTTTTATGATTTAAGTACATAAGCATGAGTTATAGAGAAAGAGAGTTGCTAGAAAGTTTTGTAGTTGATAATGGAGACTTAGATAAGCTGGAAGCCCAACTCGCCCAGTTCAATATTTTTGAAGCAATTGGTGTAGTACGGCAAGAAGTACGTCACTCAAACTTTTTAGCATTTTTGCTGAATCCGTCTCAGAATCACAGGCTTGATGATATCTTTCTCAAGCGATTGCTGAAGCGAGTCTTGTTAGAGGCAGATGAGCCGACAGAATTAAAAGATTTGAAAATTAGCCCGATTGATATAGATATAGTTGATTTGAAAGATGCTGAAGTTCGCCGGGAGTGGAAACATATTGATATTCTTATATACTCTCCTAGTAATCATTTAGTTTGTGCCATAGAAAATAAGATTGATTCTGGAGAACACTCAAACCAATTGCAGCGATACCGAAAAAATATATTTAAAGAGTATGGAGATTGCCGAGCTATTTTGATTTATCTCTCGCCAGAAGGTACCCCACCATCTGATGAAAATTGGATTGTATACAGTTACTCTAAAATTGCTGAATTAGTTGATAACATTCGTGAAAAATATAAATCTACATTAGGTGCTGATGTTTATACACTGATGCTCCATTACTCTCACTTGATAAGGAGGCATATCGTGAGTGACTCAGAAATTGCTGAGCTTTGCAGAAAAATTTATAGGAAACATAAACAAGCCTTAGATTTGATTTTTGAACATCGTCCAGACTTACAATTAGAACTTTCTGAAAAACTTAAAGAGATAGTTAATCAACATATTGAA
>NZ_DATNPA010000585.1:0-4441 GCF_036703385.1 Allocoleopsis sp.
CGCTGGGTAGCCATGTGCGGAGCGGATAACCGCTGAAAGCATCTAAGTGGGAAGCCCACCTCAAGATGAGTGCTCTCATGGAATTAATCCAGTAAGGTCACAGGAAGATTACCTGTTAATAGGCGCTAGGTGGAAGTCCAGCAATGGATGCAGCCGAGGCGTGCTAACCGACCGAGGGCTTGACCTCATTACCTAACACAATTGTTGCTATGCAGTCTTGAAGGCTCTGTTGCCTTAAACAAGCTTTCCTGGTGCCAACAGCGCGATGGACCCACACCGACTCCATCCCGAACTCGGAGGTGAAACATTGCTGCGGCGAAGATACTCTCGGGGGTAGCCCCAGGGGAAAATAGCTCGGTGCCAGGTCTTCTCTTCTTACTAGCGAGCCTCTTTCCCCCTGGAGGAACGAGGCTTTTTGATATAGGGCCGAGATTCCTGCCCTGCGCAGAATCACACGGATCAGTTACAGAGCGCCCTCGAGTAGCAATGGAGTTAAACTCAGCAGAGCACAAGCAAGAAAGCCCACGTCTTTTTTTCGTGAGATGAATTGCAAGCGGCTTTAGCCGTGTCAATTGATCAGTTTCTTTCATTAACAACTACGAGCAATCCATCGCGTAGGGCTTCGTATACTTGATTAACTAAATCCTCTTGTTGATAACTCAGGAAGCCCTCAAAGCACAGTGATATTAACCAACGCTGCTCGTTGAGGGTAATTTCTCCAGAGGCAAGAATTTCCTCCAGGGTCTGCTCGATGTTGTCTTGCTTTAGAGTAGCTTGGGCTGACATCATCAGAGAAATGGGTTTGAAACCCCGTGCTTCTAGCACGGCTTTACAGTAAGATATCGGGTTAAAATAGAAATGGTCACTGACCCACCCGCGACGATGGAGACATAAACCCTAACACCAAAGTTTGCGAGGCTTCGCAACGGGGAAGAAAAATCGGTAGACCGGGAAAAGAAGATGGGGCAATGGTGGACATCCCTTGAATCAACCAGATACAAAAAGAAATTATGAATGAATTTCGATACATAAGAACCGCAGGGCTTGCGAGGATAGTCTGTGGAGCGAACATAAGACCAAATCTCTCTTCGTGAGTGGAGGCAGTTGCATTGAAGCAGAAACCTAAATCGCGAGGTTTAGGAATCACCGCCCTAAAAGTGCGGTGAGGATGTCAAGCTATGCAGAACATCAACACTTTTAATATCCGAGATTCAGCCGTTGCGCCCAGTGATTGAAAAGCCAACTCGCCAGTGATCGTTGCCGTTTTTGTGAGTAATACAAGTCACCTACATCACGCTCTGTAGGGCAAGTCAATCGTTCTCAACAGCCTACCTCAACTCTATCTGAGGATGAAACCATCCTGACACATCGCTATCTCGGTAGATACCGAGCACTGCTATCCGTCGGTCTGGCGTGGAGATAACGTCCAGTCGTTTGCAGATTAGAGTGTCCTAGAGTTGCCTGGACTAAATGAATCGGCGCTCCTCTCTCAAGAGAGTGCGAGGCGTGAGCGTGTCTCAGCCAGTGTGGGCTAACATTCACCTGAATTCCGGCTTTTTTTGCCACCCTAGTCACTAAATCGTTAATATCAGAGCGATTCAGCTTTTGACCGGAGTGAAGCGACCTAAACACTGGCTCATTAAGCGGTGCTTTGCCTCTAAGTGCCATTAGAGCACTCCAGAGTTGAGGAGTCAGCAGCACGACGCGGGTCTTATTCCCCTTACCAAGGATTCGCACCTGTCCTGCATCATCACGCGGCTGTAGGTTCCGCCAGGTCAACGCGATTAGTTCTGATACCCGACATCCGGATTCGTAGAGGAACCGGAGCAGCGTGCGATCGCGTCCTGGATTGGCGGCGTCAATCAGCCGCAGCACTTGAGACTCACAGAGAATTCGCTCGGCTAGAGAGTCGTCCAGCTTGGGAAGTTTGAACGCCGCACCAGCGTTTAGGGGCAGGTAGCCAATCATGACGCCATAACTCAGCAGCGATTTGACGGCGCTCAACTTGCGGTTGACAGTAGCGGGTGCGCGTCCTTGCTGCGTCAGAGCGTCACAGTAGAGCATCAGGTCATTGAGGACAACCCGATAAAGTGGCTTATCCTCAACAAACCACCGGAATTCTTCTGCATCTCTGCGGTAGGCATCGACGGTATTGGGGGTTTTATCGTGTAGCCACAGGTCAATCAGTTCGGCGTCGCTGTTGCAATCAGCGACTCCTAAGCGAGGAGTCTGAACAACTTGAGAAATTCGCGATAACATTAGCAGCCCATTCCTTCAGGACGATTCAATCCCGATGCCCCAATCCTGGGTGATGAAATCGATTGTACCGTAACATAACCATCATTATGTCAGAGGGCAGTGGCATACATTCATTGGCTTTAATCGGAAGTTCCCCAGCTCTTGAAACTTCTGATTAGATGTACTCAGCCAGGTTTTTCAAGTATTTCTCTTGATTTTCCAAGTTATTTCATGAGGAAGATGGGAGAGATTAGCTCAACTCGGTAATCTATAGTTGTCAACCAAAGAGAAAAAGTTTTGAAGTAAAAAATCATCAAAATTCTGTTTTTACTATGTAGTTTTTGGAGGAGACAAAAATGAGTCTACTTCAGTCGCTCTTCCGAACTGTAATGGCTCTTGTTTTAATTTTAGTCCTCACAACAACGGCTGCCTGTAGCAGTGCGGTTCAAGCCAGACAACCAACCACCAATCTCCCGACAATTAGTCGTAACGGGGATTATACCCAACTAGAACGCGGTAACACCTCTGCCGGACAAGATTTCGGAGGCTGGGTTGTCAAGACGGCTCATGGACTGATTCAAGATGCCTATGTGCGTGACAACAACAAGTTAGGTGTTGTGATTGCGCCTCAAGTTCGTCCCACTGAAGTGAAGCCTTTAGCTAAATCTTTAGTACAAGGATTTCACAAGAATTTTCCTAATCAAGACTTAAAAGTTTTGATGTACGCCCCTGATAAAAAACTGATTTTGACGGCTCAGTATGACGAGCAGTCAA
The DNA here is from genome assembly GCF_036703385.1 of Allocoleopsis sp. Classification (NCBI taxonomy): domain Bacteria; kingdom Bacillati; phylum Cyanobacteriota; class Cyanophyceae; order Coleofasciculales; family Coleofasciculaceae; genus Allocoleopsis; species Allocoleopsis sp. The sequence goes on from NZ_DATNPA010000585.1 coordinate 3,013, forward strand.
AGCAAATTGAATACAAGTAACTCCTGACGAGTGAGGGCGCTCTTGTCTACCAAGGACGGAGTGAATAAGCGTCAGCTAAGCCTTCAAAAGCTTAAGACTTAATTTCCCCTTGCCTGCGTTGGAGGAAGAAAAGGAGATAAATCAAGTGACTAGCAGTGAACAATACAAGCGTCAAATTATGAGCGATTTGGCTCAAGGGAATACGGAACCCCTAGCCGACGCTCCGACGAATTCGGCGCAAGAATACGAAAACTTTGATGATTTTGCCCAACGTTCATCCCAGGACGAACGCCGCCAATTATTCAGTCGCTCGTTGCATCCCTCGCGCATTCCCGCCAGCCAAATGGAGCCGGAACTGCTCCATGCGATCGCTCAAATCAAGCCAAATGAACGAGATGATGTGGCTCGTGCGTTTTTCAAGCACTTACATCAAAGAGGGCTGAGTGAGCGTACCCTTGAGCAACAGTTGGGTCTTTCTACCCATCACCCCAATCGCATGAGTGCGGATGATGTCAGCAAACTCGCGTCATTCACTTATCACAACCACCCTGACGTTTTCCAAGCCGTGTTAGCTGAACAACCAGGCATTATGAAGTTTCTCAGTAATCCCCTGGTAGGTGCGATTATGGGAGCGGTGGCCGCTAAGTGGATGGGCCGTCACCACTAGTAAGTTCTCTTTTTTGTTGCGCCCGCTTTCCCTAAACACTCCGACCCGCTTGCTCGTCAGTCGATTTTTGGGTCGGAGTGTCGTCCTCAAGTGGCTCGCTACATGTTGTGGCTTGCCAACATAATGGCTCCGGCTCCCTTGGGTGTTTTGATGGCAAATAAATGTTCGGCTATTAGCGCCATTGATTTTAGCGATTAACTGATTAGTTGACTAAGTACATATACTCTCCTACTCTTGTAACAGAATATTAAAGAATCTAAGGAACAGTAAATGGCAACTTACAAGGTAAGGTTGGTCAACGAAGCTGAAGGCATCGACACCACGATTGAAGTTCCCGACGACGAGTACATTCTCGACGCGGCGGAAGAGCAAGGGATTGATTTACCCTATTCCTGTCGTGCAGGTTCTTGCTCGAGCTGCACTGGCAAAATTACGGCGGGTGAGGTTGACCAGTCCGATCAGAACTTCCTAGACGATGACCAAATTAATGCTGGGTTTGTGCTGACCTGTGTTGCCTATCCTGTGTCTGATTGCACCATCGTTACCCACCAAGAGGAAGCAATCCTTTAAATAGGATTTTTAGCTTGAAAACAACGAAACCGCTTTGGCTACTAGCTCCAAAGCGGTTTCATTTTTGTGGTTTGTCGTTTGGGGGGTTCCCCGTCGTCTTCTCGCTCAAAAGCCCTCACTAGCTTTTTGTTGCAGTTGTTCATACAACTATCGGGAAAGAGGCTTTCTTTTTAGATCTGTACTTCAATCACT
>NZ_DATNPA010000586.1:0-7284 GCF_036703385.1 Allocoleopsis sp.
GGTCTACTAGCTGTTTAAGCTTTTAGGCGGCTGTATTTTTGCAACAAATTAACGGTTTTACCTCCTAGCTGATTATCATTCTCAAAAATCACCGATTAGTGATCGCATTCCAGTATTTTTGCAAAATTGGGATGCACCCGAATACCCAAAAGCGCTTGATTTTTTTCAGCAAGCCTTAGCGATTTCACGACAAACTAAAAAGCGCGAGCTTGAAGCGTATGTTCTTGATTCTCTAGGAAATATTTCCTATAACTCAAATAACTTTCAAAAAGCCCTTGAATACTATCAACAAGCTTTAGTTGCTGCTAAAGAAAGTAACGATCAGGATGCTCAAGCTCAAACTCTAGAAAACATTGGCGATACTTACCACTATCACTTAAATGACGACCAGAAAGCACTTGATTATTATCAACAAGCGTTAACTATAGCACGGGAAATCAAAAATCGCGATCGCGAAAAATCAGTGTTGTTTTCTTTAGCTCAAGTTTACAAGTCACAGAAGAACGAGCAGCAGGCTATTGATTACCATCGACAAGCTGTTCTCATTAATTTAGAAAACCTCAAGCTCAATTGCGAGTCTAACAATTCCTATGCTCTTGGTGCAGCTTATGAAAATTTGATGAAGGACTATTCGAAAGCCTTAAGTTACTATCAACAAGCCTTAGGAATTGCGCGAAAAGCTAATAAGCGCGATTGTGAATTAAGCGCGTTGAAGGGGACATTAGACACTTATAATGAACTGAAAGACTATCCGCAAGTAATTGCTGGCTCTCAACAAGCGCTAGTCATTGCACGGGAGCTTAAAGACAAGGAAAGTGAATTCAATATCTTAGCTTACGGTCTAGCTAAAGCTTACAATCACCTACAAGATTACCCAAAAGCTATTGATTACTATCAGCAAGCGGTAGCTGTAGCGCGAGAAACCAAAAACCGGGAAGAGGAATCTGACACCCTGAATAATATAGGATCGGTTTACCATGAATCCTTAAAAGACTATCCGAAATCCATTGAATACTTCCAGCAAAGTTTAGTTATTGCTCAAGACATTAAGAATCGTCCGTCTCAACTCAATGCTTTGCTCAATCTCGGTCTGGCTAACAATAATTTGAAGAACTACCAAAAAGCAATTGAGTACTTTCAGCAAGCTCTCACACTTGCCCAAGATATTAAAGACAATGACAATACTGTAAAAATTCTCCGCAACCTGGCAGATACGTTTCACGAGCTAAAAGACAACCAGAAAACCATTGCCTACTATCAGCAAGCTCTGGCGATCACGCAAGATATAAAAAACTATGACAAGACCGCAAACATTCTCATCGACCTAGCTAATACGTTTCACGACCTAAAAGACGACCAGAAAGCCATTGCCTACTATAAACAATCGCTCCAAGTTGCACAGGAAAGTAAAGATAAGGAGTTGGAAAGAAGCATCCTAATCCGGGTGGGCTGGAATTATGGCTTGAATGTGGGAGATTGGCAGCAAAGCATCGAATACTTTCAGCAAGCCTTAGCCATTGCTAAGGGTACCAAAAACCGCCAAGGTGAAGGGGAGGCTCTTTGGAGTATTGGTAATGTGTACCTCTACATCGGAAACTTGCCGAAAGCGATAGAGTTTTTTCAGCAATCATTGGTAATTGCGCGGGAAACTCACGATATTGAACACGAGGGTTGGTCGTTGGGGGATCTTGCTGCTGCTTACATGATGCAAGGAGACTTTGAGAAAGCGCTTGAGTTGAGTCAGCAATCCTTAGCCATTGCACGCGGCGAACACTCCACCAACGGACAAACCTTTAAAAGTCGTGACCTGGAAGCGCTTTCCTTAGTCTTTTTGGGTGAAGCTTATTTCGCTGGACAGGATAATTATCGCAAAGCATTTGAGTTGGAGCAGCAAGGATTAGCAGTAGCACAGGAAACCAAAAATCGTTTTCTAGAATCCTTTGCACTCAGTTATTTGAGTTTGTCTTACCAATCACTTAGGGAATATCCAAAAGCAATTGAGACAGCCGAACAAAGTTTAGCCATTGCCCGAGAAATCAACAATTCAATGGCGCAATTGACGGCAATGTTGACTCTAGGCGGTATTTACAGCAGCCTGGGAGACTATCCCAAAGCCATCTCGTTTTACCAGCAAACCCTAGCCATTGCCAAACAAACCCAGAATCAGCCAGTGGAAGGGATTACCTTGCTAGCGCTAGGTGGCATTTACTACGAGCAAGGCAATGCTCAAAAAACCATTGAACTCGCGCAACAAGCCGCAGTGGCATTTGAGGCCAGCAAAAGTCCATTTCTGAAAAGTGTGGCGCTAGGGGCTCTGAGTAGTGGTTATGCTGGCTTGCAGGACTATCCCAAGGCAATTGCTGCCATTCAGGAATCTCTAACTATCGACAGAAGCCTGAAAAACCGAGGATTTGAATCCGGTGACTTAGGGCAACTTGGCTATCTCTATCGCAAGTCGGGACAGCTACAGCAGGCAATCTCTTTCTACCAAGCTGCACTGGCAACCAATCCCACCCCAGAACTTCCGGGTAGTGGTGCTGGTGCTCGCACGGGGTTAGCTCGGATTTATCGCCAGTTGAATATGCCAACGACTGCTATAGCCTACTACAAACAAGCCGTAAGTGGGGTAGAGCAGGTGCGGCAAAAAATCCAAGGACTTCCCCCACAGTTACAAAACTCATTCCTGTATTCTGGTCGCAAAGGAGAAACCACTGCCGATACTTATCGCGAATTAGCTGATGTGTTGCTCTCTCAAGGGCGAATTTTAGAAGCTCAAGAGGTCTTGGAACTGTTGAAGGTGCAGGAGATACGAGACTTTACCAAAACGAGAGGGAAAAATCCCGAAGTCGCCTTGTCTCCCACCGAATCCCAAATCAAACAAGCGGATGGCAGCTTAATTGCTTTGGGACAGCAGATTTATCAATGCCAACAAGCGCATTGCCCTCAACTTTCGCAACTTTTGGATCAACGCGATACCCTCACTAAAGAATTTAATCAGAAAATTCAAGGTATTGAAAACGAAGTGCGATCGCACCGTGCTCAAGATGAGGGCTTCTTTGACCCTAGTAAAGTCAGTAAGCTCAAAGCCGTCGTTGAAGCTCAACCCGGTACCGTCCTGATTTATCCCTTGGTGCTGGAGGACAAAATTTGGCTGGTGTGGGCATCACAAGGAGGTATTGTTAAAACCACCGAAGTGGGGAATGTCAAGCAGCAACAGTTGAGAGCGACAGTCTTGAAATTCCGCCAGTTACTAGCCAGTCCTATTTCTAGCCAAAATGAAGTCAAGGCAATCGGAAAACAACTTTACGATTGGCTGATTAAACCAGTTGAATCGGAACTGAAAACTAATAAAATTCAAAACTTAGTGTTTGCCCTTGATCGCGCCACGCGCTACATTCCCATGAGTGCGCTATTTGATGGCGAGAAGTATTTGGTTGAGAACTACACTGTATCTACAATACTCTCAGCGGACTTGACCGATACGCGCGATCGCATTCCCCCTGGTACTCAAAACACCTCCGTTTTAGCACTGGGACTATCCAATGCCGTGAGTGGCTTTAATGCCTTACCTAATGTTCCCGCTGAATTAGATGCGATTGTACGCAAACAACCCAACGACTCGCAGGGAATTTATCCCGGTCAAGAGTTTCTCAACCGTGATTTTGACTTTCGCGCACTACGCAATAATCTATCGGGTCATCAGTTGTTACACATTGCCACTCACGGCGAATTTGTGCCCGGTAGTCCGGATGCCTCTTATCTGTTGTTAGGCACAGGTGAGAAATTAGCTATTCCTGAGATTGCCACGTTGCAAGATTTAAATAATGTTCAGCTAGTGGTACTCTCGGCTTGCCAAACAGCACTTGGTAAAGAGGGACAAGATGGCAACGAGATTAATGGAATTAGCTACTACTTTCTCAATGCTGGAGCTAAGGCAGTAATGGCGTCTCTGTGGTCGGTCAACGATGACAGTACTCGCGTATTGATGCAAAACTTTTATGGTAACTTAGCCAAAGGGACAACTACTGCACCAGTCTCGAAAGCTGAAGCACTGCGGCAAGCACAGCTAAATCTGTTGCGCGGTAATTCTTCAACAACCAATAATCCTGACCAACGGTCGAGTCTGGGGCCTGAAGCCAGACCTGGTTCGCAAATCCCCTTAACTAATCGCGCCGCTTCGGGTTTTTCTCACCCCTACTACTGGGCACCTTTTATTTTGATTGGCAACGGGTTGTAAAACTCGACAAGGAGACTCTGAACTCCGTTAATGAGCATCTACAACTCCTAGGGCATGTTTTCTCGCGCCGGAGTCCCCCCTAACCCCCCTTGAAAAAAGCGGGGAAGTGGAATCTTAGTCCCCTTTATTTCTGGAGTTGTTCATATTCTCCGTAAGCTCTTTGAATAAATGAATGTCACTGACTTAAGCAAAAAGTAGTCGTTCTTTGAGAAAAACCCAGATTGGGGGGTCTCCCCCCAAACCCCCCACTGGGGGACGGAGTGCCTCCCCCAGACCCCCTGCACAAGCAGGGCTACTTCATTGTCGTCAGAGAAAAACCAGAAGCCTTGAGTTCTCGTGTGTTTCTTGCTAAGCCGCGATCACAAATCATAGGGTTGCCAATTTTCTCTCGTGAACATGAATTAGCCCTGCCTGCACAAGGGTTGGTTGGTGAGCGAGGAAAGTTCTTAAGTCAGTGACATTCTACTTAAAATCTCTTACAAGTTTAGCGATCGCACGACTCCTGATTTTTCTCACCCCTACTACTGGACACTTTTTATTCTGACTGGTAATGGGCTGTAAGACTTGATAACGAGGCTCTGAACTCTGCTAAAGAAGCTCCAAGCTCCATTAATGAGGCTCCGATACTCAATCGCAAGTCCAGTAGGGTGGGTTAGCTCTCTTCGTAACCCACCGAAATATGATGGGATGAACGGTGCGTTACTTGGTTAACGCACCCTACCAGAGCCGCGATCGCTTCTTCACGGATTTGCAAATGCGATCGCACTTTCTCATACCAAGTTACACTGAAACTAATGTGAGATATGACATCATGGAATTCGATCATGTTAAGTGGCATTAAACAGCAGGTGGTTGTTGGCAAAGATGGCAGAATCGAGATTCAAACATCTGAGTTAGCAGAAGGGACTGTTGTCGAAGTGATTGTTTTAATTGAAACAAATGCTAACCAATCTATTCAACAAGATGAAACAGAGTATTTGTTGTCTACTGATGCCAATCGTTACCACTTGATGAGTGCTATTCAAAACATTGAAACAAAGACCAACTTGGTCAGTTTTACGCCTGAGGAATGGAATGAAGAATATAACATTCGCTCCTGAGGCATTTGAACAATTCAACGACTGGGCAGCACAAGATAAGAAAATTCATCGCAAGATTATTACCCTGATTAACGATATTCTTCGTCAACCATTTACTGGACTTGGCAAACCTGAACCTCTAAAGCATGAGCTGAGCGGATATTGGTCACGACGAATTACAGATGAGCATCGTTTAGTGTATGGAGTCAGTGAAACTGAAGTGATCATTTTGAGTTGTCGATTTCACTATGATGACTGAAGTCGTTTGCGATCACATTAAATTAGTCTCATGTAATGGAGCGATCGCCCCGTTCACGTTCTCCAGAAGAAAATGGTGCATTTGCTTTGCAGCAACGCATCCTATTGGTAATGGGCTGTAAGACTTGATAACGAGGCTCTGAAATTAATTAAAGAGGCTCTAAGCTTCGTTAATGAGGCTCGGAACTCCGTTAATGGGGCTTGGAGCTTCGTTAATGAGCATCGACAACTCCGTTAATGAGGCTTTGAACTCCGCTAATGAGGCTCTGAACTCGGTTAATGAGTCTGCGATACTCAATAGCGAGTGTGTAAGGTGGGTTAGGCGTAGCCGTAACCCACCACACAGCCGTTAGTACTAATTTTTTGTTGCATAACCTCCCAAGCTTGAGAGATATAGCTTAAAAATACAAGCAAATTGCTGACTCGCACGAGTGTAAGGATTCTCCCATGCTTCAATCGTTGAAGTCTCTCGGCCTTGTAACTGTTACGCTGCTGCTTTCTCTTGCTTCTCCCTTGCAAGCGGCAAGAGCTACCTCAAAACTATCGAGTGTTTTGGCACAAGTCCCAACACCTCAAGATCATAAAGCCGCTCCCAACATCGAGGAAACCTGGACTATTACAGAGGGCAAAACGTTAGATGGCAAAAACTACACAGGCACCGTAGCTATTCAACCCATTGGTCAGATTTACGAACTTTCCTGGCAGACTTCAGCAGGAAAGCAATCAGGAATGGCGTTCTTTGAAGATGGTCACTTCTTTGTGGGCTGGGGTACTGACGAAGCAGCAGGCTATGGGGTTGTGTTGTACAAGATTGGCAAGGATGGCACTCTAGAGGGAAAGTGGACTTCCTCGCAGCAGGGAGGCGAAATTGGGACAGAAATAGCCACCGGAGGCAAACCCAATCAGATTGAGGGAGACTATCAGGTTAGTGGGACGAATCCTAACGAAACGGGTCGATACAAAGGAACATTAAACATTCGCAAGACAGGTGATACCTATCAAGTTACCTGGTCTGTGGGAAGTAGTTATCGAGGTGTCGGTATACGTTCTGGTGATTGGCTGGTTGTGAGTTGGGGGCAGTCCGATCAACTGGGTGTTGCTGATTATGCTATCAGTGGGGAGAAAGCTAGCGGTCGCTTGGCTCGTTTTAATCAGTCCAGTCTGGGTGTAGAGAACCTCGTTCGCACTCAGGCTAGTGCCAATCTTTTCCCCTCTTGTACTCCGGCACAAACAGCAACAACTCAAAGCCGAAAAGCTGAGGCGGATTGTTTTTTGGAGCAAGGGATTAAGCAGATTGATGCTAAGCGATTTCAGACGGCATTGCAGTCTTTACAGCAGGCATTGACTATCTATAAGGAACTCCAAGACCGTTCGGGTGAAGGGCAGGTTTTGAAAAATTTGGGCAATCTCTACTATGCCCAGAAAGACTACAAAAAAGCGATTGAGTTTCAGCAACAAGCTTTGGTGGTTGCCAGAGAAATCCGCGATCGCGAACTAGAAGGAAGGGCGCTGAATAACCTGGGACTTGCCTATAAGGAATTAGGAGATTCTGCTAAGGCGATTGAGTCCTACCAGCAAGCTTTAGCGATCGCACAGGAAATTCATAATCGCAAGTTAGAGCAGATAGCTCTAAATAATCTTGGATTTATCTATACAGCACTGAAAAACCCTGCCAAAGCCGTTGAGTATTATCAGCAAATTTTAGCGATC
>NZ_DATNPA010000587.1:0-5826 GCF_036703385.1 Allocoleopsis sp.
GGAACGTTTTCAAAGATTGTTAAAGCCTTTCAGACCCATCCCGACTATATTGTTGTTCATGGAGATAGAATTTTAATCAACGAATTTGACGAGGTAACGGGCTGGTGTTGTCTACCGCCTTTTGACCCAAAGACATTTACCTATAATGTTTGCTCGGAAACAGCTTTTTGGCAACGTGCTGCCATGCAGAAAGTTGGACAGCTTAATGCTAGTCTTCAGTTTGCTATTGACTTAGAATTTTTTGGTCGCCTTTACAAACAGGGCAAGTTTCTTAAGCTCAATGAATATTTAGGTTATTTCCGCTGTTATTCTGAACATAAAAGTTCAACCATGACTCACATAGGTAAAGAGGAGGCTTCGAGGGAATGGAAACGCTTATTTAATTCTGAACATATAAATTACCAATTCAGGTACAAGCAAAATCTATTAGATAGATTACGGCTCAGTACTGAACTCATCAGAGAGCCAGTTATTCTAGGATTCCCCTATATGATACATCGTTTTTTGCCTAAGAGGTAGCTTAGTCTGATGTTGAGCCTGACTATTTTTTTGTAGATAAAATGAAGAATTTTTTATCTGCGGGTCTTCTATATATTACTAATCATGTCATCAATGATATTCCGTTTCATTTTATTCGATTAGCTTTTTATCGGTCTTTTCTTAAATTTGAAATTGGTTCAGATAGCGCTATTTTTATGGGAGCATGGTTTGATGCTCCGAAAAATTTTAAAGTCGGCAAGCATAGCGTGATCAACCAGAAGTGTCGATTAGATAATCGGGGTGGAATTACTATTGGAGAGAATGTTTCGATTTCTGCTGAAGTATGTATCTTGACGGCAGATCACGACTTACAAAGTTGGGATTTTGCAGGTCGTACTCGTCCGGTGCATATTGAAGATTATGTTTTTATTGGGACACGAGCTGTGATTCTACCAGGAGTAACCTTAGGTAAAGGCTGTGCTGTAGCCGCTGGTGCAATTGTTACTAAAAGTGTTTCCCCCTGTACGATTGTTGCCGGGGTTCCAGCTAAACCCATCGGGAAACGACAACCCGATCTTCAATATCGTCTAAGTTACCGACGATTATTTTACTAAGCTCTAATTTTAGGGTTAATTGTTTAAAAAAATTCAAAAAAGTACATAAGTTTATATTATTAAAATTAATATAAACTTATAGCTATAAAAAAAATCTATCTTTTAGCGGAAGACAACGCTAAGTTGATATTGATTGTTTTAAGCATAAATGAATTATGAAAGTTAAATATTGCATAGTTCTGGGATGCCCTCGCTCAGGAACTACTTTTTTAATGACAGCGCTCCGAGCTTTAGCTAACTCCGAATGCATCTCTGGTTTACTGGTTCCCGTTTCGATTCCCCATCTGGTCACCTATTCTTTACCTACTTATATCTATAATGTCTTAGCTTTTGAACTTGAAGCTTCCTTTCAGAATTATCTGGATTCGGGAATTCCCTATTCGCGATTTTCAGCCTTGCATAAATGGCTCAAGGGTTATATGAGTAGCCAAGAGTTTTTCCATGCTTTGGTACGTCAACGAGTTGTTGAACGTATCATTTATAAAGAGCCTTTTCTCAGCTTTGCTCCCGAATTTACCTATCGTGCGTTGCCAGACTGCCGTATTCTTCATCTCTATCGAGATGGTCGAGATTGTGCCGACTCCCTTGTCAGAACTTATGATGTACTGACTGATGAGAAATTAATGGCTCTGAATACCTCAGAAATGCCCATAGGTCGTAAGTATGATGAGCGTTATGTTCCCTGGTGGGTTGAGCAGGGCAGAGAAGAAGAATTTTTAGGTAGCACTCCCTATATCCGAGCTATTTGGATGTGGAAAGAGATGGTGGGACGCTGCCACAATTTCTTTTCTCAGCCTGAGGTTGTGACGACGGGTCGAGTTCTATTGGTTAAATATGAGGATTTAGTGAGTGATAGCCTCAGATATGGAGAACTTATCACTTTACACTTTGGAGCAACAATGAATGCTCAACTGCGGAAGCAATTCAAACAGGCTCATCCCCTTTCGATTGGCATCCATAAAAAACGTAATCCCAAAGAAATTGAAGAAGCTCAGAGAATTGCTCAAACAGAACTGAAGTTATATGGCTATCTGTAGCCAACGATGTGAGGAATTGGATGTTGGACGTTTACGTTTAGCACGATACAGGATTTTCAGTGATGTATGGGTATCCTGAGGCTGTGAGTAGATGATGGAGTTGGGTCACCTTCTGAGTGTAGGTGGCGTCATCCAGAACGGGTACGGCACGCTCTATATTAATCGGTTCGGCGAGCTCAATCCATGACCGACAACCGCCGTATTCTGGGCGATAAGTAATCCCTTGGGGTTGGGGTAGTTGGTAGGTTCGTAGCAATAGGATAAACAGGGATTGACGATGTTTCCACCGTAGGCGATCGCTCACAAATTGTTCATTCCAAATGTGGTAGGGTAACAGCGTAGCAACCACTCTTTCATCACTAACCAGCAAAATATCCGTAATCTTAGCCCAACTCCCAATCCGAACTGTTTCCGGATGCCAGCCTGAAGTTACGGGTGTTACCTGAGCCGCGTACTCGGATTTGAGCAGGTTAGGCTGCTGATGTTCATAGGTAGGGTAGAACAAAATCGGGTTGTGAGCGACACTGAAGCGGTTTCCCTCTTCCTTGATGCCGCCTTTGCGTAGCAGCATCATCATTTTGCCCTGTTCTAAGGCATCAACGGCAACAGCCCATTCTTTAAGTGCGTGTCTGGTAGTTGCTTCCATCGCTATCTTACTCCAGTCTTTAACTAACTTTAAACCTAAATTCCGCTCCTGTTTTTGCAAGAGACGGGTTGGACGGAGAATTTATTCCGGCGTCTGATTAGTTCGAGCGCGGCTTCTATAACTCATTAGAGGGCAGTAATTAAACATCACTTACTCAAAGTCGGTAAAGGGTAATTGGTTATGCACCAGTACCCATTACCAGCCTCAAGGGTTATCTTTATTTCCACCAATGTGCTGATTAGAGCTTGCCAATTGCTACCTGAATTCGCTCTAACGCTTCTTGAATATTCTCTAGAGAATTGGCATAGGAAATTCTTAAGTATCCATCGCCAAATTTTCCAAACGCCGTACCTGCGAGGAGAGAAACTCCTGCTTCCTCCAGGAGATAATCTGCCAGTGCCTCACAGGAAAGGGGAATCTGCTGCACATTTGGAAATGCATAAAAAGCACCTGCGGGTTTGAGACAGGTGATTCCTGCGATCGCATTCAGTCCATCTACTACCGCATCTCGCCGCCGCTTGAATTCGGCTACCATGCGATCAACAAAATCTTGCGAGCCTTTGAGTGCTTCAATTCCAGCTATCTGGGTAAATGAGCAGGTACAAGAATTTGAATTAATCATTAATCGAACAAACTGATTTACTAGCGGCTTAGGAATCACTCCGTAGCCTAATCTCCACCCCGTCATCGAATAGGTTTTTGAATGGCAATCGATTAAAATTGTCCGCTCTTTCATTCCAGGGAAACGAAGAATACTTTCATGATTTCCTTCGTAGAGGATGTGGGAATAGACTTCATCGGAGAGAATGTAAAAGTCATGATGATTTGCCAGCTCTGCAATAGCTTCTAGCTCATCTTTTTGTAAGATACCTCCAGTGGGATTTTGAGGAGAATTGAGAATCAATAAGCGTGTCCGATCTGAAATGGCATCAACCAAATCACCCAGATGAAAGCGAAAACCAACTTCCTCTCGTAACGGTAAGGGAATTCCTTTCGCCCCCACAAAGTTAATCACAGATTCATAAATGGGAAAACCTGGGTCAGGATAAATCACCTCATCGCCTTCATTCACCAGTGCGAGGAGGGCGAAAAAGATAATCGGTTTAGCTCCAGGAGTAACGACCACTTCATCAGGATGAATTTCAATGCCTCGTGTTGTGGAAATATGCTCAGCGACAACTTCACGAAACTCCAAGAGTCCTTCAGCCGGCCCATATCCGGTGTAGCCATCTTTCATCGCTCGGAAGGCGGCTTCACAAATATTGATGGGTGTGGGAAAGTCAGGTTGACCGATTTCCAGATGAATAATGTTTCTGCCCTTCGCTTCTAGTTGTTTGGCTTTCGCTAATACATCGAAAGCTGATTCGGTGCCCAAACGATTCATCCGCTCTGCTAACTGCATATAAATCCCCTATTTTGTGTGGCTTAGCTTAAAGTTCGGAAGATCCCCCTAAATCCCCCTTAAAAAGGGTGACTTTGAGTTTCTTTCCCCGCTTTCTCAAGTAGGGTTAGGGGGAGAGCTGGGGCGAGAAAACACACCCTACGGAGGTGGTGTACTGTGAGTAAAAAACGATATTGCAGATACGCTCTAAAGCCCCTGTAGAGCGATCGCAGTTCCCCCACCGGTGCCATGACACAGGGATGCCATCCCCAGCGTTTTATTCCGTTGTTTTAAAGCGTTGAGCAACGTGACAACAAGCCGCGCCCCAGACGCTCCAATCGGATGTCCCAAGGCAATCGCTCCCCCATTGACGTTGAGCTTATCGTCGGGAACGCCCAGGATGCGGTTGAAGAGCAAACTGCTCACCGCAAAGGCTTCGTTATTCTCGAACAGGTCAATATCCGATATCCTGAGGTGGAGCTTCTCTAACAATTTCTTGACTGCCCAAATCGGCATTTCTGAGAAACGCCAAGTCTCTCCACCCGCCCAAGTTCCACCCAGTATCTTAGCGATGGGTTTGAGTCCATATCGTTCAACCGCTGACTGGCTCGCTAAAATCAGGGCAGCTGCTCCATCGGATAACTGACTACTGTTTCCTGCCGTCATTACCCCCTCCGGTTTAAACACAGGGCGGAGTTTGCTCAGGCTCTCTAAGGTTGTGTCGGGACGGATTCCTTCATCCTGATCTATCAGATGCGTGCCTTTATTGGTTTCAACCTTAATCGGGGCAATCTCCTTCTTGAAACTCCCTCGCTCAGTTGCAGCAGCGGCTCGTTGGTGCGAATAAAGTGCCACCTCATCTAAGTCCTGGCGTGTAAATCCATGAGTTACCGCTATGCGTTCCGTCTGTTCTCCCATCCCCTGCCCAGTTGTGGCATCGGTTAACCCATCACAGAGCAACAAGTCGGTTAATGGCTCTGGCGCACCCAAGAGGGATTTGTAACCCCATCGGGCTCTGTGAGAGAGGAAAAAGCCAGTTTGGGACATCGATTCTATCCCTCCAGCGAGAACTATGTCTGCTTCTTGTGCCCGAATTGCCGTCATCGCATTGATCAGACTGATCATTCCGGAGGAGCAAACCATATCGACGGCATACCCGTTGACCGACTCTGGAATCCCAGCCTTGAGTGCGGCTTGACGGGGTAAGTTCTGTCCGTGTCCTGCTCTCAAGACGTGACCAAAGATATACAGGTCTAAAGCATTTCCCGGTAGTCCTGTCTGCGCTAATGCGGCTTGCATGACGTGGGCACCTAAGTCTACTGGGGAAAGATTTGCCAGGATGCCCCCAAATCGACCGATAGGGGTGCGGATGGCTGAGATGATGTAAACGTTGAGCATATATTTATGGCAGGAAGCGGAGGGCAGAAGGTTTATTATCGGTAAGTGGTCGTTTTAGCTGTTAAATCTGTCCTTCACATGGCGACAGCGATAACTCTTTAACGAACCACAGAGGCGCAGAGGACTCGGAGGTGAGATTAGAAGAGGAGAGTAATACAAGTTGCAATCAAACGTAGTAGATCAGGGAGACAAGGAAGAGAAAATACTATGTACGAACGCAACTTCGTATAAAGGGAGGAGTTTCTCGTCTTAATTTGAATGTCACTGACT
>NZ_DATNPA010000588.1:0-2519 GCF_036703385.1 Allocoleopsis sp.
GCCCAGCATTCGACGCGCACAATTAGGTGTTTGGGAATTTTGAGGAGTTGTGCGATCGCTGCTGCTGTAATCCGGAATTTTTAGGCGGGTTGGAGACGATGGAATAGTGTTGTCATACGGATGTTTGGATATGAAGCAGCAGGGAAGAACCCCCCTAGCCCCCCTTGTTAAGGGGGGAACAAGAAAATAAGGAGAATCTTTCCTGGTTGAGGGAATTCTTGCTCCCTCCCCTTACTAAGGGGAGGGCTGGGGAGGGGTTTCAACGATGTAGCGGTTCCCGAATCTCTTCCACGTCCGTTTCTTCCGGCGGCACGTCGAATATGATTTCAAACGGAACCGTTGGGATCATTTGCTTGAGCACTCGCAGATGACCTTCTGCATCGACTCGGCGGCGAAAGCGTCCGACAATTTTGGAGCGCATATTCGGAAATGGACGGATGATGCACCAGGGATGGAGCCGTTCTAGTAAGGTGTCTGAGCCAGATCGGGTTGACCTGGCTGAAAAGGGTTTTTTCATGGGACAGTAGAAGATAGATTGTGTGGGCGATCGCGAAAATGTGCGATCGCTTTTTTCTGCAATCAAGGCGAAGTATCTAGAGCCATGAGGCAGCAGACAGCCATGCAAAGTTCAGCCGAACAGCAGTCCGCTCCTCTGGCACACTAGGTAAGGGCAGAAAACTAAGATTAACCGTTGATGGCGGCTTTCCGAGTCATCTGCTCTCGTTGGATTAGCCGTTAAAGTTTTGTTTAACAAAATCAGTCTATGATGGAAAGCCAAGAAGGTCAACCATTGACCCTTGCGAAATTGAGGGAACGTGCGAACCTCACTCAAATGAAGCTAGCTGTTGCCCTTGATGTCAGCATTACCACCATTAGCGAATGGGAAAATGGCAAGACGGAGCCACGATTAAAGCACGTTAGGCTTTTAATCGAGGTTCTTGGCTGCACGTTTGAGGAACTGTGTGAAGCGTTCGACCAAGTTAAACGACGCGAGTAGCTTGACGATTGAAAGATACCGTTGGCGAATTAAGCAGGGGTCAGACCCCGTCTATGGTAAATGATGATGTAGGGGCGAAAGCGTTGCGATAGCGATAGTGAAGCGTTAGCGAGGAACGAGCGTCAGCATTCGGGCGATCAATTTTGTTGAAAAACAGAGTTGCAAGCGCGATCGCACCAGTCGTTAAGGGTTCCATTGCCTAAATTTCAGGAGGGATTCTCTCCAGTTCTAGCTCAGCTATTTTTGCACCGCCAATCCGGACTAAGAATCTGATCGGGTTATCCCTCACCCAAAAACGCGATCGCAGGTTTATTGATGCAAAGAGATTCCATGTGAGTAAGGAGTTGACCCTGACTGTATACATCGACATCACTCAGCTCAATAAACGTGCGTGAATTATTGAGTATATCTGAAATCGGGCAAGAATAACCATCATCAAATAGGCTGCTTCTAATCTCTCCTAAAATTTCCAGATCATTATTTGTCAGAACCTTAACTCTCACCGGACTCATGACAAGTCATTCCTCTACTGCAAGCTTCTATGGCTTTATCACGTAGACCCATACACTTTATGCAGTAAGCAGAATATCGGCTGTAAAATTTTACATTTATTAGTTAAATATTGGCTTTTATTGTAATTTTTAATAGCTGTTTAATTACTCTGAATAGATAATAACTTAAAAAAGCGTTTTATACATTTTTCTAACTTGCCAGTAAGAGCCTTCACCCTAAACAAAACTTTTATAAACTCCACTCATCTGCCAAGAGTTAAACCCTATCAATTTCGCTGAAGTTGACACCAATGAACATTGTCATGCCCTTATTCGAGCAATTACACAGCACATTGGCGTAACTATAACCCAAGCACGATGTCTGTAGTTCGTTGCTAGTGGTACCAGTAAGAAACCAGTCCGTGCTTTTTGGGTGTGAAAGCGATGAATTTTAACTTTTTTGACCTGTTCTGGATTTTTCTGGTTTTCTCGTCAATCCAACCCTGGTGGCAAAAACGCCAGATGGAAATCCGCCGAGTTCAAACTTTACGAGCCTTTGAGCAGCAGCGCCGAAGCCGAGTCATCTTACTAATTCACCGACAAGAGTCGATTAGCTTGCTGGGAATTCCTTTATCCCGCTACATTACGATTGAAGACTCAGAACAGGTGTTGCGAGCGATTCGCTTCACGCCTCCAGATGTGCCCATTGATTTAATTTTGCATACACCAGGGGGACTGGTGCTTGCTACAGAACAGATTGCCAGAGCGCTGATTCGCCACAAAGCCAAAGTGAGTGTGTTTGTGCCTCACTATGCCATGAGCGGGGGCACCATGCTCGCTCTAGCCGCCGATGAAATTGTGATGGATGCCAACGCCGTTTTGGGACCCGTCGATCCCCAACTCGGCAATATGGCAGCAGCAAGTGTGCTCAAAGTTGTCGAACAGAAGCCAATTGATAAAATTGACGACCAAACTCTGCTCATGGCAGACCTGTCACGCAAAGCCATTGCTCAGGTGCAGCGGTTTGTGCG
>NZ_DATNPA010000589.1:0-6757 GCF_036703385.1 Allocoleopsis sp.
TTTATTATCTGTTGAAGGAATAACAAGTGGCGAAGGGATTAGCTGGCGAGTAACTTTCGTTTAATTAATCTGAAGTTTTTTAATAGAAACTTCCTGTAAGTCTTGAGATTTTATAAAAAATTGCTATTTTTACCTGTATAGTCCCTGCTCATCTACACTAGTGCTTCAAAAAGCTTAAAGATTTATTTATCCGTATTTGAAACGCTTTGAAAATTCCGTAAAACCTGAAGGTTTCTCCGCATTTTCCCCAATAGCTGGTTAAAGAAGCCTGATTAGACATTGATTAACGAATTAGTCTCCATAGCAGTATTTATGGCTCAATTACTTGAAAAACGCCATGTTGAAACAAACTTCCCTCAACACAATCTTCCAACTCGACGGCGGTTCTGAACCCGTTTCACTCGAATTTACCCTCAGTGATTCCAAAGCAGATTTTGTCAACGAAGTTGGTGTTTTTGCAGTCGATGATGACTTAGGCACCATCAATGGTATAGCCCCCGGCACTCCAGAATACCTCGCGGCTGCCTTCAGTCGGAGAAACGTCATTTTCTCCGCCCTTGCCAACTCACCCTTTCCCAATTTAGTCTCCAAACGTCAACTCAGCTTTGAGAGCAACACGAGGCTGGGATTTTACCTGGTGTCGAACAGTACCACAGATAACGTCTTGGCTGATTTGGCAGCCGGACATACCCCAGCGAATGTCTTTTTCGCCCATGCCAATGCGAATGCCAATGGGTTTAGCTATTCGCAACTATTAGAATTTAGCAACAGCACCCTTACCCTAGGGTGGGAAGACCAGTTCGGAGGCGGTGACTCGGATTTCAACGACTTAGTGCTGAGAGTACAAGTAACGAATACCCCAGCGACGCCAGAAACAGTACTACAAAAACAGCGAGAACTCATTGATTTACGCAGCCAGTTTGGTTTAATCCCCGTCAATATTGCGGTAAATCGAGAGGCAGCTTTTAACAACAGCTTTGGATTTTATCGGATTGATGACTCCACAGGACGCATCGGCAATCTGAATCCAGGGAATGGGGGGTATGCCGAAGCAGCGATTAGAAATCGAGTGGACTACAGCCAAGGAATACTAGGAGAAGCACTGCTGGCACCGTTTTTCATTGCTAATAGCACTCCAGAAAACTTCCTCGCTCAAAACCCGTCCAATCAGCCGCATCAGGAATCATTGGCTTACTTTGCCTTTCTGAACGCCAACCCCGACAGCATTGACCACATCCGTTTACTAGGGGACAACACCTTTGCTTTTGAAGATTTATTCGGTGGGGGGGATTTTGACTATAACGATTTAGTCATTCAACTCAGTTTTCCGACCTCCAGCAACACCCCAACCCCCACTCCCTCCCCAACTCCCACGCCAACTCCAACTCCAACTCCAACCCCAACCCCCACTCCCTCCCCAACTCCCGGTGAGATACGGGGTACCCTGTGGAATGATATCAACGGAAACGGCGTTCGAGACAGGGGTGAACTGGGGCTAGCAGGCTGGAGTGTCTTTCTCGACCCCAATCAGAACGGTCAACTTGACGTTGGTGAGACATCCACGACAACAGACGCTAACGGTGATTATGCCTTCACCACTCTGTTGCCAGGAACCTACACAGTTGCCCAGGTGTTGCAAACGGGTTGGCAATCAACGTTTCCCGTTCCCAGTTCTCAGACGGTGAACCTCAACGATGGTCAAAGTGTTACGAATGTCAACCTGGGAAATCGTTCTATCTTAGAGCAACTCCAACTGACGCTGACACCTCTGGTCACGGGTCTGACTAATCCACTCGATATTACTCATGCAGGTGATGGTAGCGATCGCATGTTTGTTGTAGAACAAGGAGGTCGCATCCGGATTATCCAAAATGGCAATTTGTTGGCGACGCCGTTCCTCGATATCTCCAATCGCATCACGGCTGGAGGCGAGAGAGGTTTACTGGGCTTAGCTTTCCCGCCGAACTACGCGACTAAAGGTTACTTTTACGTCAACTACACCAATACAGTTGGCGATACCGTCATTGCTCGCTATCGCCTCACCAACAATCTCAATGTTGCCGATCCTAACTCGGAAGAGATTATCTTAACGGTTCCACAGCCCTTCGCTAACCACAATGGTGGACAACTGGTGTTTGGCCCTGATGGTTACCTCTACATTGGTCTGGGTGATGGCGGTGGTGCTGGAGACCCGTTCAACAATGCCCAGAATCCCCAGTCCTTGTTAGGTAAAATCCTACGCATTGATGTGGAATCGGGGGGAGTACCCTATACTATCCCTGCGACTAATCCCTTTGTCGCGACCACCGACCCCAATAACTTGTATCGTGATGAAATTTGGGCGCTGGGTTTGCGGAACCCGTGGCGTTTCTCGTTTGATCGCATAACGGGTGACCTTTTCATTGGCGATGTAGGACAGAATGCGATCGAGGAGATTGACTTCCAACCCTCTACGAGTAAGGGTGGCGAAAACTATGGCTGGAACATCATGGAAGGGTCTACTCGTTACAACAATAATCCCGGTGATATTACAGGCTTTGTACTCCCCGTAGCAGAGTACGACCATTCACTGGGACAATCCGTTACTGGTGGAATGGTCTACCGAGGTCTGAGTGAGCCGAGTCTACAAGGCATTTACTTATACGGAGATTTCATTAGTGGACGTATCTGGGGGTTAAGGCAAAATAGCACCGGATGGGAAAACTCGGTTCTTATCGATAGCCCTTACTTCATTTCTACGTTCGGCGAAGATCAAGCGGGTAACTTGTACCTCGCTGACTACACGAATGGTGGTATCTATAGCATTGCTGTTTAGTAGTAACCCAGTATCGCATCATCCAGCAACAGCTTGTGAGAAAAACCTCGCCTTCTCCAGAATCGAGTCTGATACGGAATCGGCGATACTAGAGCAACCGATAATGTCCAGCTAATTCCGGAGAATGACTGCTATGAGGAATCCTGTGTTCAACAGTCCCAAGCTGCTGGCGAAATTCTCAGCCCTAAGCCAATGGATAGCATACAGCTTATTATTAGGGCTA
Organism: Allocoleopsis sp.; assembly: GCF_036703385.1. Taxonomy (NCBI): domain Bacteria; kingdom Bacillati; phylum Cyanobacteriota; class Cyanophyceae; order Coleofasciculales; family Coleofasciculaceae; genus Allocoleopsis; species Allocoleopsis sp. The sequence continues at coordinate 3,039 of NZ_DATNPA010000589.1, forward strand.
CTCACTTCCACGAGCAACAGTGCGATCGCCCTACCAACTCAGTTACCCTTAGTCGCTCAATCCCAAAGCACTCCTACAACCAACAGGGTGCAAACCCAATTACAAGGACGATGGGAAGTGAAAGACCCAGTTTCAGGTCAAACACTGACACTGATTTTCACACCAGACAACAAACTCTTCATGCTTTTGCCATTGGGTTCTGGTGCTCCTGTGGCGCTGCCTTTTGGATACCGCATCAACCCCACCCCTAAACCCATGCATCTGGATGTGATATTACCAGAGCCTAATCAAGTCGTACTGACAATTTTTGAGTTAACGGATAAAGGTCAACTGCGCCTGCAATTAGCAGGTACCAACCCCGGACAACCTCGACCAACCGCTTTTACAGCAGATGCAGACGTATTCCAAAAGATTTCTGAGGAAACGACATTACCTCCAGATGTTCTAACGGCTGCTGACATGAAGACGCAAGGTGAACAAATGACGGCTGACCTTGAAAGACAAGCCCAGACAGCTCGAGAAACTGAAGGTAAACTGAATGTTGCTGCCATGAGTCGCGCCCAACAAGCCTTTCAACTCGAATTTGAGAAATTTGCGCCCAAATTTGAAGATATAAGTATTGGATTTCAACCAGAAACAGACAATTATAGCTACCGGATTGTACCCCAAGGCAACCAAACCCAAAGTGTGATGATGACGGCTCGCTCCAAGCGTCCTGAACTGAGAAGCTACACCGGTGCTGTGTTTGTCGTTAAAAGTGAAACAAATGACATGATAACCATTACAGGAACTTGTGAAACAGATCAACCCTCATCTAAACCACCAGCGATGCCAGCGACTCCTAGACAAAGCACGGATAAAATTAAATGCCCTGTTGGTTCCCATCTAGTTGGACGATGATGCTATTACGAGTAAACTACTTTCACCTATAGCAATCCTAAATCATTTATGAGATTAGCTTTTTTAACAACCACAGAGGCACAGAGGGCACAGAGAAGAGAAAGGGAGATTCTCATGTATCATTTAGGACTGCTATAGTATTTTCTCAATAATCTGTCCAGATAAACCTTCAACTACATCCGCAGGTAGGTTATTCCCTCCAGCAGCTTGTTCTGCTGATTCTCATGCTCTAGGCCAAAGAAAATAACTCTGTATGAATAATCATTCACTATTAGTTGATGCTACTCCCCATTTAATTTCACCTCCTATTTCTCCCAACCGTTCCACGAATTCCTCTCCCATGAAACTGGGAATCATGGCATCTGGAAGTGGTAGTAATTTCGAGGCCGTTGCTCAAGCCATCAAAGACGGGCAACTCAACGCCCAAATTCAAGTCTTAATTTACAATAATCCCGGTATCAAGGCTGTAGAAAGAGCTGAACGTTGGGGGGTTCCTTCTGTACTACTCAATCATCGAGACTACAAACACCGAGAAGAGTTAGACACGGCTATTGTCGAAGTTTTGCAGCAGTATCAGGTGGATTGGGTGGTGATGGCAGGCTGGATGCGAATTGTCACACCTGTGTTAATTAACGCCTTCCCTGACAAAATCATCAACATCCATCCCAGTTTATTACCCAGTTTTAAGGGCGCTCACGCAATAGAAAAAGCCCTAGAGGCAGGTGTGAAAATTACTGGCTGTACAGTACATTTGGTGTGCCAGGAAGTGGATAGTGGCCTGATTTTGGTACAAGCCGCTGTCCCGGTGTTGCCAGAGGATACACCAGAAACTCTTCATGCTCGAATTCAAGTTCAAGAACATCGAATTTTACCACAAGCAATCGCGCAGCTTGCCCCTAGGACGACTTCAGCAACCCTTTAAGCAAGTTAAGCGTTAAAAGAGTATCTTATGGACAACGGTTGTTATTGACTCGACGATTACTCAGTACTTTTAAAGGAGCTGGTAAGGCTCCACTTCGTAACTGTATAGCTAACTCTTGGGCAGATTGAAGTGTAAAGTTACCAGTAATCACAGCACTCCCACCAGTAATGCCAGTTTGTGCATATTCTTGCCCAACTACGGGAGAACTAATTAGACTATTGTCTAGGAAAACACCAATCGCACGACCTGTACCTGCCAAGTCTTTGGTCAACTGAGCAAACGCTTTCTCTCCTATGTCATCAAAACGGAGGGTAATTTCCCAGCGACTACTGTCTGGAGTAGGCTGAGGGTTAGAATCTTTGAGGTTTTTACCACTTAAATCGGTACGTTCAAATAAGTTGGCGATCGCTTCTTGACTTCTATCTAGGGCTTGTTGATTTTCCGCCAGCGCCTTTGCATCACCCGTTTTCCTCAATTCGTTCTGCTTTTGTAGAAGTCCTTCCCTGACTTGAAGTTCAATGGGTAGCTGTGTTTCTGTCCCCGATTTCTGCTGGCGAAAATCCAACTCTCCTATGCCACCCAGTACTCGTTCTGCCTGTTGCGCGTCCTTCTCATCCGGGAGTTGAATCAGCAGTTGCTCTTGATTAATTGTTTGTATTGCCGCCCCTCTTATACCCAAACCACTAATTCGCTGCTTCAAGATGTTTTTCACAGCATCGCTGAGTTCAGGCGTGATGCCACTAGCCTTTGTGGGAGGTTGAATTTGCAGGGTTAATTCCATCCCATTAAATGGACAATGAGCGCGATCGGAGATTGGTTGACCAACTAATTTCTGTAGCCCACAACCTGTGAAAACTAATACGAGTGTGAGTGGAAAACCGATTAATTTTACTAACACAGTTGTAAGGCTTAACTGTTGTTTTGGGTTAGACATGGCTAAAAGAATGCTGTCATAGCGCTTATCCACAGTTTCCTATATCCCGCCATGTTTAACTTATGCAAGCACCTCAACACCATTAAGCTTCAGCTCGTCTGTGATCCAATTTCCACAGATAACTGGAAAGCAAATTAGTAACAATATGAGCCACAATCGGTACGAGTAAATTCCCCGTTGCCAGGGCGCTAAATCCCAACAGCAGCCCTACAGCGGTTGCCCAAACTACATAAGGCCATTGCTGTGGCCCACTCAAGTGCAAAACACCAAATAGCAGGCTGGAAGCAACAACCCCAGTGGCATTCAACCCAACAGCGGGCAGCATCACACCCCGAAACAACAACTCTTCACTCATCCCAGGTAGCAACCCCAACCAAATTAAGTCGGGTAAGACTAAGGGCTTCAGCACCATTTGCAGGTAGTAATCAGCACTTTGGCGATAAGCAGGCCATAAACGATAGACTAAACTACTTAACGCCGTAATGCCCAGCGCTATACCCAGCCCTAAAAGTAACGCTTCAGCCGTGCCCTGTAGGGGCAGAAGTGTTACTGAACCCAAGTGCAGCCAAAGCTTGGCAATGAATAGCAAGACAAGAGCCGTCACCCCCATAGCAATTAACACTTGGGTGCGGGTTAGAGGTTCAATGTCAGGTTGATCTGGAAGCTGGTTTGCCACGAACAGATAAGCAATGCAAAGAGGATAGGGAGAGGCTGAGAGCCTCAGCACTGATGCCGGCACGATGAGCGACTAAAACGCCCAGTGCCTCTAAATATGAGTTTACTCTGATTGCTTTAATCCCCAAATCTTCTGGGGAGACTTGCATGGAGGTTTGGTTTTCCTCAACCGCAATAATTTGAGTTCGCGACTGGCGGCTGAAACTGAGTAAAGCACTTCCCCCACAAGCACTTGCTGGGACAACGATCGCATCTACGTCCGACGCCCAAATATCTCCGGCTGGAGAG
>NZ_DATNPA010000590.1:0-7871 GCF_036703385.1 Allocoleopsis sp.
ATGGGGGTATTCCCTGTGCCCCATAGAAGGCTCCGGCTAACTGTCCATAAACGGCACCCGTTGTATCGGCGTCATCGCCCAAGTTGACGGCTAAGAGACATCCTTCTTCAAACGATTTGCTGTGATAAAATGCCCACAAAGCGGCTTCTAAGGATTCGACCACATAGCCTGTTCCTCTAATCTCTGGCGGTTCCCGGTGTTTAAATGACCCTGCTGCAATTTCGTCGATTTCGTCCACTAAGGGATTTTCTTGCCAATAATCGGGAATTGGGCTGTAGTGACTTGAAAGTAATTGCTCTCGACTAACTCCATGAACAGCTCCCACTAGTAAAGCTGCCAGGTATCGGCAAGCATCGACTGCCGTAGGTGCGCCGTGAGTCGTTCGGGAGCTTGCTGCTGATTTTGCGATCGCTTCTTGAGGATTTTGAGCAAAGAATAGAGGCACGGGAGCTAAACGCATGATCGAGCCATTGCCCGCACTGCGGGGGTTTGTGGAACCGCAGTAGGGTTCCCCAGTCTGCTCAAACCGCATCAGCGCACTTCGTACCGTGTTACCGATATCAAAGCAGCGTCCAGTACTGCTCAGATGTCCTACTTTATACCATCGCAAATATCTTTGTAGTTGATCAATTGGGACAAACTCGTTTTGCTCAATCAGGCTTTCCGCCAAGCACAATGCCATTGAGGTATCGTCCGTCCACTGCCCTGGTTGCAGCCTAAATGGGCCACCCCCAACCATATCGTTAATGGGTGTAAAGGTGCCGGGTGACCTGAATTCCAGAGTTGTTCCCACTGCATCGCCAGTGGCTAAGCCGAGAAGACACCCACGGTAACGCTCGATTTGTTGCATAGAACTGGCTGATTGATTGTATTGGGAAAGATGTTTGAGCGATCGCCCCTTTCTTTGGGTCGGTGCGCTTTGCGCGATCGCTATTCCTCAAACCTTCTCTTCGTGAGCTTTTCAAATACAACACACTCATGAAAATCTAGTTCCCCATCTCTGTTGAAGCCAGCCATTACTCAAGCTTCAAGTCACGCAAGAAGTAGAAGCGATCGCTCCTCCAATCTTTTCCTTTCATTCGCCCCAAATAACCCGTTAAAGGTGAGGAAAGCTCAATCAAAAGTTCATGCATTTCTTCTGGGGTTAGGGACTGAGGGGATGGGGAAGCGATATACATTTTATAAATAGGGTCAACCGTGGTCTCTCTCAAACCCGCGTTGTGTAGGTAATTTTTGACCAGTTCAACCAGACGCGATCGCACTTTGATATCTTGTTGTACTCTGTCAATGTAGCGGTTTACTTTCGTATCAGCCTCTTCACCAAAGGGTGCTTGCTGTAAACAAGGTTTGAGTTCTAGCAAGTTGATCGAGCCTCGGTGCTGTGCCTTTAATTCAACTAACCTCTGCCAGGTTTCAGGACGAATAACATTCATTTTGTTCTCAATAGCTGCCTTGCAATCGGATTGACTTAAAGGGTCAGTGGCAAAAATAAGCTTGACAGAATCGTCAAACTGTGAATTGCCAACATCAGTATGACCCAGATGTATCAGTTGGTCAGATAAACTATTCGGCTCGTTCTCGTGTTGACCGGCTTTCAACTCTCCCACCACTGGATAGGGAGCGTCACAATAAAAATCTAAGCTCTCTCCCTCCTCAATTGCCTCAGCATTAAGACTAGCTTTAGAATTCTGGTTGCAGTTCGTAAACCCCAGCTCGATCAAGCTTTTACGCACTAACGTCTCAAAGCTGTCGCGATCGCTGGAATTGCCGACTTTGGCAATGGTTTGAATCCAAACTAAAGTAGGAGCGATCGGCCCGGTAGACTTGTAACCACTCCAACCGAGGAAAGTTTTGAGTTCGTAATCAAGTTCCTTCGCGGCGAGGTTCGTTTTTGAGAGCGGTGCGATCGCTCCCTGCACGACTTCCAACTCCGGATGGAGTGACGACTTTGGCTCTATCAGTTGACGACAGCGCTGTTCAAAAAAGATATCGCCCAAAACCGGAGTTGCTTCAGTCCCCGTCAACGGTTGCGGCAGAGGAAAAAACCGGGGATTTCTCTGTGCTGGTAGTTCTATTGGCTGAGGGAGTCGGTAAACTCTCAACAAGGCGAGAAATATATTTCCCCGCCTTGAGCGAGTTTGCTGTAAGGCGTTCTTCGTCCATACTGTTAGCTCAGACAAGACACCGAGAGATTCAGTCTCATCGATAACTTGACAGAGTTCACACCTCGCCCAAGCTTTAATCAAAACCGTCTCAGAATCTAGTTCTGCTAGAGTTCTGTGAACAGTTGATAAAAAATTTGACCGATAATACTGCTCCGTTGGCAGCGCGTTCACGGAGGTATTGGTGGGGTAGAGAGCAAATTGCCGCCCCGGATTGATGAATATCCCAGGCATAGCAACGATTGTCCGCCCTTCGACTAAGGCTTCGATGTCGGGAGCGGGAAGTGGGAATGCTGTATTAATGACAACTAGTGTACTCATAGCCAGTCAGTGAGATGTCTGCCAGTCAGTTGGATGTCTGTACTAGCTATTTTCTAGCGTAGTTAGTCTCTAGCCCGCCGGAAGTAGACGCGATCGCTCTGCTCATCTCCCTTTTTTCGCCCAAAATCACCCGTTAAAGGCGAGAAAAGAGAATAGTTTTACAATGTGTTTCTTGAAAGCGCCCTACGGGCGCGATCGCAACCCGTTATAGATGGAAGAAACTTGATCAGCCAGTAGAGTCAGCTTTTGGGGTATATTTCTTCATCAGTCCTGACAGCCAAAACCGAATAGACAATGGTGCCGAACAAGTGCCTGTTTGAAAGCGTGGTTCTGGGATTGATGGTTATAGCATTGGTGAAGCGACTCAAAAGACTTGCCAACTAACAACATGGACATCGACTCTTTTCTTAAACCCTTTCAACGCTTTGGTGTCCATCTCGGCTTAGAGCGAATTCAGCGACTCTTGGCAGATTTGGGTAACCCACACCACGTCCCCATCCTTCATGTCACGGGAACCAATGGCAAAGGTTCCGTCTGTGCTTATCTCTCCGCCGTACTCACTGAGGCAGGTTATCGAGTGGGACGCTACACGTCACCTCATTTAGTCGATTGGAATGAGCGAATTTGTTTGAACGAGCAGCCAATTTCAACAGACGCTTTGGCAGAATTGCTACTACAAGTCAAAGCGGCAATTCCCGAAGACTGTGAAGATTCACCGACTCAGTTTGAAGTGATTACTGCTGCCGCTTGGTTGTATTTTGCCCAGCAGCAGGTTGACATTGCTGTGATGGAAGTGGGATTGGGCGGCAGGTTAGATGCAACCAATGTATCTGATTATCCTTTAGTCAGTATTATCACATCTCTAAGTCGGGAACATTGGCAAAACCTTGGCCCTACTTTAGCGGACATCGCCAGAGAGAAAGCGGGTATCCTCAAGCCCGCATGTCCGGCGGTAATTGGACAACTTCCCCCAGAAGCCAAGGCGGTTGTAGAACAGCGCATCACAGAATTAGAATGCCCTACCGTTTGGGTAAAATCAGCAATAGAGTTACCCCCCCTAACCCCCCAATGCATGGGGGAAGAATCTCAAAGTCCCCCAGAATTGGGGGATTTAGGGGGCGAGAAAGAGTTGTTGATACACCCTAGCCTTACCAAAGGGAAGTTCCCAAAAAATTGGGCAGAATATGAGGGAATTCAGTACCCTTTGCCCTTACTGGGGGAGATTCAGCTCAGTAATTCAGCAATTGCGATCGCAACTTTACAAATTCTCCGTTCACAGGGTTGGGAGATTCCCGACGAGGCAATCCAAAAGGGCATGGCAAAAACCCAATGGCTGGGACGCCTTCAGTGGACGACTTGGCGCAATCATCGCCTACTCATCGACGGTGCTCACAATCCAGCCGCTGCAAAAGCTCTCCGTCAATATGTTGATACACTCAATACACCAGTAACTTGGGTAATGGGCATCCTCTCCACAAAAGATCATGCAGATATCTTCGACGCTCTGCTGCGATCGGGTGACCGATTGTACCTTGTACCCGTCCCTGACCACAGCTCCGCCGACCCAAATGCCCTGGCAATTTTAGCTCAAAACGTTTGTCCAGAACTTGCGGATTGCCGCACCTATCCCCAATTAGAGCAGGGGTTGGAAGCCGCAACTTCCAACCCGGCTGAGACATCACAACGTTTAATTGTCTTGTGTGGCTCTCTTTACCTAATTGGACACTTCTTGAAGAACTCGGTAGAAAAGTCAGCTTAGCCGCCTGCTACATCAGGCTTGGCTGAATTCGCACAATAGCGATCGCTCACAATGGTGGATGTGGAACTCATCTGTACAACTTGCTCTTTGGACGAGCGACGATGGAATGATTGTTCTGGATGCATCACAACTTGCTTGCAAACCAGTTGATTGCTGTCTAAGGAGGCAAAGCTCCAGATGTAGGTTTCTGAGTTAGTCGTAGCCGCGTCAGCTGGAGTTAGTCCTAAGGTAACTAGTATGACTAACCCCAAACTTACCAAGGCTACAACCACACTTTTGAGCATAGATATTCCCTCGGTTTACATATTCCTCTACTTGCTATTTTATTCCGTGAGTTTCGGTGTTTGTAAAGATACAGCCACCTGTTTTCTCAAGCATGAGGGAAACACTTAGACACTTTGGCAAAGCAATAGAGCGAACCAATCTTGAGGGTCAGTTCAAATTCGCAGCGATCGCAGCCCTTGAGCTGCCAGGATGAATTTTCATTCAACTGCTTTCTCCAGTGCCTCTGAAGAAGAAAGTTTAGGCTTGGGGGCTAGGAGGGGGTATAATTTCCAAACCGTACTTGGGAGCGGTTGCCATAATTTTTTCGATATCTGCGGGACTGACAGGAGGGGGTGAAGGCGATCGCTCTTCAAAGAGTACACCTACTTCTGCAAAAAATTTTTCTAACCCTGCTGGCGTCACCCAACACAGCATTTTAGCTGGCTTTGAACCCCTGTTTTTAAAGCTGTGGAGTTGTCCTTTGGGAGAATGGACGAAGGTTCCGGGCGTTGCCACAATTGTGCGATCGCTAACCTGGAACTCTAACTCTCCCTCTTGAATATAGAAGGCTTCGTCTTCGCGGCTATGAATGTGAGGAGGTGTTGCGCTTTGCGGCTGTACCAGAATCTCCATGAGTGCATAGGCTTTTCCAGTATCTTCACCCATTGCCTTCAAGGTATACAAATCCCCTAATACCCAGTAAGAAGAACCTTGACCCGGTTGCATTAATACACCTTGGGGCATGGCATAACCAAGGGATGGATAAGATGGGAAAAGTAGGACAAGGAGGATAAGCAGGGAAAAGAGGTATTTCCCCAATTTAATCATCTTCGTTATTCCGTTTATCTTTGTGCCTATCCCTACCCTAATTCCGCAATTTTGTCCTTGATTAATTATCATTTTAATCTTCCTGATTAACATGAAAAAATGAGCTAAATAGCAACATGAATTTATAGCAATAATAGTAGAACGTTGTTATTTACGGTCAGATTTTATCTCGAACTACACGTTCTTGATGTTCGTCCGTAATGCTAGAAAGCCTACATGGGTCTCATTGCTCAGTGTGGGAACGGAGCATCCCAATGTTGTCGGTCAATCTTGTAGAGGCGCAAGACCTTGCCCTCTACGGCAGGTTTAACTAATGGCATATTAAGCTCTAGTCCGTTAAATCTGGACTGAGAAACAACTGAAAGAGAATAAGTTTCTGCTGAGAGTGAGCTTGGTACACTAAAGCTGAAGAACTAGAGGGTGCGATTATGTCCAAAAAGAAACGCCGCCCAGACCTGCAACTCAAGGGTTTTGGCTCCCAACCCGTACTGGTCAATGTGAGTAAAGCTGAGGCCATGATGCGTCGTGGGCAATGGAAGCAGGCACGCGAGGTTCTGGAATCTCTAGATGAAAAGTATCCGAACCGAGCTGAAGTGCTTGCGGCCTTGGCAACCCTCTATCACATCATCCAAGATTCACCGCAGTATCAGTTGGTCTGCTCTCGCTTAAGCCAGCTAAAACCTGACGACCCCGACGTTACATTGATGTTAGCCGGAGCCTATGTGGCTAACTTGCGCCCCATATTAGCGCTGCGAACCTTTCAGCAACTTCTCTCTCGCTGGCCTAACCATCATCGCGCCAACGAAATCCGCGATACCATAGTGCAGTTAGAAGAGACTAAAAGCCAGATTATTGCTGAAGTTGGGTTGAGTGTAGAAGAGAGCCTAGAAGTTGCTGTCCTACATGAAACTGCCCAATCCTGCATCGAGCAAGGTCAATATGTGGAGGGGCGTCAAGCGTTGGAAGCCCTATTGCGTATCCGTCCCGATTCGATTCCAGACCTGAACAATCTTAGCCTGATCTACTTTTTGGAAAGCGATTTAGAACAAGCGATCGCGACAGCACAACAGGTACTCGACCTTGACCCCAATAATATCCATGCTCTCTCAAATCTCACCCGTTATCGCTGCCTCAATGGTCAGCTGGAGGAGGCTAAAATGTTAGCCGAAAGGCTCAAAGCCCTAGAATCAGAGCATCAGGATAGTTGGATCAAAAAGGCAGAAGCACTCTCGTTCTTAGGGGATGACCAAGGAGTTTTGGATGCCTTTCAGGGGGCTCAACAAGCAGGTGTCTCCGACTCCGCTGAAATGAACCCCTTGCTATATCATTTGGCTGGAGTGGCTGCCATGCGATTGAGGCAAGATAAACAGGCTCGTCAGTATTGGCAGCAGGCGCTTAAACTAGACTCTCGATTTGAACTGGCTCAAGAAAACCTGGACGATTCGCAGCAACTCATGGGTCAGCGTCATGCTCCTTGGCCATTTAACCTGAACTCTTGGATTACCCCACAGGCGTTTCTTGACCTTGCACCACTGCACGAGCCAGAACGGATCACAGACGAAACATTTCTGCGGGAGTCCGCCCAACACTACCTGCAACAGCATCCAGAAATTGTCGCCTTAGTCCCCCTACTCCTTGATCGAGGAGATGCGAAAGCCCGTCAGTTTGCCTTAACCTTAGCCCTCCTGGCTAATACCCCAGAGATGCAGATTGCCCTACGAGACTTTGCCCTGAGTCAGCGTGGACCGGATCAATTGCGCCAACAGGCGGCTCAAATTGCCTCTCAAGCTGGACTGTTTGCCCCAGGACTGGTTCGGATGTGGCTGGAGGGAGAATGGCGAGAACTCATGTTGCTGGGCTTTGAAATTCATGACGAACAAACTCAACCCCACCAGCCACGGGTGCAAAAATTAGCACGGGATGCTGTAATGGCTGTCAAACAAGGCAAGGTGGAGAAGAGTCAGCAGTTACTTAAACAGGCATTGAAGATAGAACCGAATGCCTCTGATTTGCGCTATAACTTGGCTGGCACTTATGAGCGTCAGGGGCGCTCAGAGGAAGCCTTGGAGATTGTACAGCAACTGCACCAACAAGACCCAGACTATGTGTTTGCTCGTGTTGGTCTTGCCAACAGTCATATCAAAAAGGGTGAACTAGATGAAGCCCAAGCCCTACTGCAACCCTTGGCATCTCGCAAGCGCTTTCACTACAGCGAATTTGATGCCTTTTGCCACGCTCAAATCGAACTTTACCTGGCTCAAAAGAACCAGGATGCGGCTCGTTCCTGGTTGAATATGTGGGCAATGACGAACCCTGATACCCCTGCCTTGGATTACTGGCGGAGGCGGTTGGATAAAGAGAAGCGGCAAAAACAGGTTTCTACGGAACGGGTTTGGACACAAATGACGTGAAAGGTGGGTGCGATCGCTTCGCCTAACGCTAAGGACGTGTCGGCTCCGTAATGAGTAAACTGATTGGGTTTAAAATTTTCACAAATTATTCACACTTACTCCTTACTCTATAAATCATAAGCCTTT
>NZ_DATNPA010000591.1:0-3304 GCF_036703385.1 Allocoleopsis sp.
TAGAGTGGATGGAAAAGGATTTGGCAACACTTCTCAAAGAATCTCCACCGGACGGATGGGATTCATTCTGGAAAGCGGTAGCGTTGCCCGTGCTGGAGGCTCTGGCATTTTCTCATAGTCGCAGAATCATACACCGGGATATCAAGCCCAGCAACATTTTAGTGGGGGGTGACGGTAAACTCAAACTCGCTGACTTCGGCATATCCAAGCTTAAAAGCTATTTGCAACCAAGCATTACTCTCAAGGAGTTTGTCTCGCGTACATTCACACCGCCAGAACCCGATGATGGTTCCTATACATACACCCGCGATATCTACAGCTTTGGTGTATTGGTGCTTAAGAGCCTAACCAATGTGGAGCTTGTCGATTGCGATAGTATCCCCGAAGCTCTCAAAGTGTTTGAGGCACCGTCACAAATCGTTGAAGTAATCGAGCGTGCTGTTTCCCGCGATCCGGGAGAGCGTCAGTGCAATGCCGAGGTACTGCTGGCAGAACTCAACGCTATCCAACAGAAGCGATCCCAAATATCGACAGCCAAGAAACGCGATTGCTACCTACAACTTACCAATAAGGCTTTGAGCAATCTTCGGACTGTACTTGATGTGCCTCAAGAGGAAATTCAAAAGATTCTCCTAGAGGATTTGAATAGTGGATGTGGAATCTCACCTTTAAAGAAATCCAACGCAGCCAATCCGGCTGACGAATCCTCTGAAGGTCATTACTCTATTTTTGGGTTTTCCTACAGGTATCATGTAGCGGTTGATCGAGATCGCCTAGTCATCATCAACGCCCAGGATTTTTCTAGTGCAATACTAGAACAGAATCGAGAACGTGCATGGGTTCCACCCTACGAATTCAAATTTGGAAGACCGCTGATTGGATGGGAAGCAGAGGATGTTATTAGGGAACTTCAACTGGCAGTAGAAGAACATGAGGCAAACCTGCGGCAGACAAGAGCAGAAGAAGAAAAGCAGCGATTATTTCGAGTTTGGTGGGATATTCTCAGAGCCAAGACAGATTGGGAGAAAAACCGAGAAAAACCGATTAAATACACAAGCGTTACTCGTGAGGGAAACCGCGTTACCTTTGAACTCTCAGAACTTCCAGAAAATGACATAGCTGGACAACCCCGCCATGTGACAAACTCAAAAGGATTTAGCCTAGTGAGAGGAGATGTTGAGGAAGTCATAGGTGACAAATTGGTTCTTTATGTCAAGTATGGAGAACCAGACAGACTCCCACAATCGGGTGAGTTACGCTTTGATATTCGTGCTGCTGAGGTTGCAATAAATCGACAAAAAAATGCCCTAGATGCAATTAGATTTGACCGAGGAGTACGTTCAGACATTCGCCAATTACTCGTCAATCCTCAAGAAGTCCGTACTCCTGACGTAGAGGTAGATGTGCAGTTTGTTCAACCTCTCAATGAATCACAGCAGGAAGTTGTTAAAGCTGCACTCTCGACAGAAGATTTTCTGATTGTCCAAGGTCCACCAGGTACAGGTAAGACAACATTTATTACAGAAGTTGTTCTGCAAACTCTCAAAGTTAATCCTAATGCTCGAATTTTGCTCAGTTCACAAACTCATGTTGCACTAGATAACGCCCTGGAACGGATTCAAGCTAAAAATCCTAGCTTGAAATTGGTACGAATTGGCAACCACGAACGGGTATCAGAAAATGTTCACTCACTCTTGCTCGAAGAGCAGATGGAACAGTGGAGAGAGGGTGCGATCGCTAAAGGACAGGAATTTATTGATGATTGGTCAGCGCAACGGGGTATTTCTCAGCATAACAGTGAAATAGCCACACTATTTCAAGAAATGAGAAATCTAGTTACAAAGATTGAAAGTCTCAGGGGAGAGGTTAATATCTGGAAACAAGATTTAGACGAAATACTGGCAATAAATTACGATCCAGAAAATCCAGATTTATTATTGAAAGCTAAGATACCAAAGGATAAGCTAGAGGAATGTCAGAGTATTGAAGCTGAAATTAGCATCCTGCGTAAGCAATTAAAAGAAGCACGAGAGCAACAGAAAGAAAAAGCAAAGCGCTTAAAAGAATTAACGGGAATTAGTACTAATAAACTTTTAAGACTATCGATTGAGGAGATAGAGGAGCGGATAAATCAACTAATTGATCCAAATGCGTCAGATGCGAAGATGCTCCAACAACTAATCGCTATACAGGCGGAATGGTTCGAGCAGTTCGGTCGAAATGAAGACTTCAATGCACCTCTGATTAAGCGCTCGCAAGTAGTAGCCGGAACCTGCATCGGAATTCCTAGAGATATTCAAGACATAGAATTTGACTTGTGCATTGTCGATGAGGCTTCAAAAGCTACGGCGACAGAAGTGCTAGTGCCAATTGCGCGATCGCATCGCTGGATTCTCGTTGGCGACCCCAAACAACTCCCACCCTTCCGTGATGAAGCTAGCAGAAATTCTGACTTTCTGGACAAATACGAACTCACTCAGGATGATATCCGAGAAACCCTGTTCGACCGACTGCTCAGAATACTTCCAGATGGGTGTCGTAAGATGTTAACAATTCAACATCGAATGGTTGCACCAATCGGCGATCTTGTCAGTGAATGCTTTTACGAGAGTCAACTCAAAAGTGCCAGAACTGATGTAGATAAAAACCTGAGCAGAGTTTTACCAAAACCCGTCACTTGGTTGACAACAACGAAACTTCCTAATTTTCGTGAGCAGTCTGCCAACTCTAGCTTTAACAACGCCTGTGAGGTCAAAGTTATAGTTCAGCTTCTCAAGCAGCTAAATCAGATGGCAGAAGAGGCTCAGAAAAAATATAGCGTTGCTGTCTTGACTGGGTATGCAGCACAGCTAAAGTTACTCAATCGTAACCTTGCGTCATTATTAAACAACTGGCAAGCATTGACAGTAGAGTGTAACACAGTTGACGCATTCCAAGGACGCGAAGCTGATATTGCCGTGTACTCTGTGACTCGCTCTAACAAGGAAGGTAAAGTAGGTTTCCTGCGTGATGCAGAGCGATTAAATGTAGCTTTATCCAGGGGGAAAGTTGGCTTAGTAATCGTGGGAGATCACTACTTCTGTCGAACCTCACGCGACAACCCATTACACCAAGTTCTGGATTACGTTGAGCGTCACCCTGAAAATTGCGCCTTAATGGAGCCTAACTTATGAGTTCAGAAGAATCAGCTTTTCTTACTCCAGAACAACTACGTCGCTACGATAATCGAACAGGCTTCGACCTTGTTAGCTGTAGAGAAGTCGGTTTGCCTGTTTATAAAATCACCGTTCAAGCTCTAACACAA
>NZ_DATNPA010000592.1:0-9303 GCF_036703385.1 Allocoleopsis sp.
TGCAACCTTCAACCTGCAACCTGCAACCTGCAACCTGCAACCTGCAACCTGCAACCTGCAACCTGCAACCTGCAACCTGCAACCTGCAACCTGCAACCTTCAACCTTCAACCTCTTCTTCCCAGGAGTAAATAGCCGTTCATGAGTCCCTTACCCTTCACCTTGATCATCCCCCGATCCTCAAACAGGTACCGCGACTTCAAGCATTGATACGTGGCTTCTGTAACCTGAATGCTACCGGGTATACCGTGAGATTCCATACGGCTGGCGATATTTACCGTATCGCCCCATAGATCGTAGATAAATTTTTTCGTGCCGATAATGCCCGCAATGACTGGCCCGGTATTAATTCCGATGCGGATACTCAAGGTTTTCCCCGTATCCATGCAATATTCAGCAATCCTGGCTTGCATCTCTAGAGCCATCTGGGCGATCGCTTCAGCGTGGTTCGGATTGGGATCTGGCAACCCTCCCACTACCATATAAGCATCCCCAATCGTCTTAATTTTTTCTAAACCATAGTCTTCGGTCAGCTGATCAAACTCCGAAAAAATCACATTTAAAATTTCAACCAATTCAATGGGATCAGTTTGTGCCGCGAGTTCCGTAAAGCCGACAAGATCGGCAAACATGACAGTTACCTCAGCGAAACTGTCGGCGATCGTGCCCTCTTGACGATCCTCTCGCTTCAGCTCCTGAGCGATCGGTGCGGGTAAGATATTCAGCAGCAGACGCTCCGATTTGTCTTGCTCCTGTGCTAACTTGGCCTTTTCCCGTGCTAATGCTCTCAATGCAGACGCAAACTGTTTGGCGACGGCCCCAGCTAGGATAAACGCAACTGAAGCCGATGTAATCAGCCTTACCTGTGCCCACTGAATTTTTCCATCTAGAGATGAGCGTGCCTGCTTAACTTCAACATTTGCCAATCTGAGCAGCCTTTCAGAAACCGCAGCTGTATCGACATCGACATTGTTGCGGATTTTGTTAAGAATTTTTTCATTGAGCTGAACAATCTCTTGAGCAACTGACTCGTAGGCATCCAAAGCCTTTAAACTGCGATCGCGATCTACCGCATTCAACTTTGAGTTGTTTAAAACGCCGTTGCGTAACCGCTTCGCCGCTTCCGACATCAACTTCATTTTGGACTCTTGGCGAGTTAACAGATACTCCTTCTCCAAGGATTGCATTTCCAGGTAAGAAACCATCAACTCAGGAGCATCAACGAGTTGGAAACTGTCACGCAGATTTTCTGAATTTTGTTCAAGTTTTGCGAGTACCCCAACATTTTCTATACCCAAATCGCTGACCAACCCAACGGCCTCATGAAAATTGACGGAATAGCGCTCGACTTTCTCTCTGTAATCCTGTAACTCTTTGGTACTTTGGCGTAGAGTTCTACTCGCTTTGGAACGTTTAAGCCCATCTTGTAAGCGACTGCTCTTATCTAGGACATCCTCAATCGTCCTTGTATGTTCTAGAGCATACTCCTGATTCGCCTGGGAAAAACCCATCGTTGGCCAGAGTAAAAAAAAGTCTCTTTCTAAGCGACGAGCATTTCTCAATTGGGCATCCATCTCAAACACCAATCGCTGCATCTGAATACCCGTATCAATCGCGTATTGCGTCTCACTTTGTACTGCATTGAGTGCAACAAAGCCGGTCAGTGCCACAATACCAATCAATAGCACTAGGGCAACGAATGCCAATATAAATTTGGTAATGATGCTCAACCTGCGCCGAGCTATAACTAGGCTCTTCCATAAATTCATAAGCTGAAAAACATTTGGACGAGCGTATTTAAATCCTGGTTTTTAACCATTAGTCATTAGTTATGTCTTTGACTTTTGACTTTTCTGTTTAGTAATCGCCCCCAGAGCCATACCGCCATGCTTCAAGCCAACGGCGGTAGTAGTATTGTGATATCGGTGGCAGCGTTTTTATGACATCACTCATGAACTGGCCTAATGGATACAAGCCAGAATAGAGACCCAGATTAAAGTAATGAACGCTCCAATTGAGTAGGGTTGGTAGTCCAACTTGAGGAATTACTGGGAGTACAAGTCCCGGTTTAGTCAGTGAGGTTAACCACAGAGTTTTGGATAATCCAGAAAACTGTACAACGTCTTGTAAGAAGGGACGGAGTACGTCGTCTCCTAGCTGTTCCATTGCCTGAAAGACGCCTGTAAGAAGCTGGTTGATTTGATTGGGCGACAGTTGTTGATCGATCCCGACGCTCATCGCTCGCTGGAATAGCCATGTAACAGCTATATTGGGCTGATAAGGTTGTAGCTGTGCTAAAGCGTTTCGTGTCAAGGCATCATTTTCGAGAGCTTCATGGATTCCTTGAGTAAAGCGTCTCAGATGTCTGACCATTGAACCAAACCCACCAAAGCTTACGGGTGATTGACTACCACTGCTATCGCCTACAGGTAAAATTCGGCTCCAAGGCATACGGATGGGCGAGTCGCGATAGGCGGGAAAGAAGCCGAACAGCACTCGTTTAAAATCAAGCTGGGACACATCCACGCCTTGATATTCTGGCAAGAGGCGCAGGTATTCCTCGAATAAAAATTCTAAACTGGGACGTTCTGGATGAGCATCTAAGTAGGTAAATAAATAAGTGGTTCTACCATCCCGTGCGGGAAACGCCTCCCAGAAGTATTGGCATTGATTTTGAATTGGAGTGAAAGAGACAATTAAGTCGCCTGTTTCATTTTGGGGAAAGCCTTGAGCGCAACTGCCAACCACTAAGCAGACACCGTCTGGCTTTTCGCCCTGCCGTACCTGTTGGATAATGGGCGAGAAGTGCCCCATTGCATCGATGAGCAACCGTGTCTTTAATCCACCTGCTGCTTCAACAAAGACACCATCTGGATGCACGGCGGCACCATTGAAGGCTGCCTTTTCAAATAGCTGTCCTCCGGCTTCCAGAAACTTCAATTTAAGGGTATCGAGGAGAAAGATGGGGTCAACCCCAATGTTGAGAACATCCCGTACCCAGAAATCGGGCCCTTGGTGAAAGCTGATGCGAGCCGGGTTATATTCGGTTGCGATCGCTTGCTCTAATTCCTCTGCTTCTAACAAGCCTAGTTCTAAAAATACTTCTAGTTCTTTACGGGAGATATTCCACTCTTGTTCCCTACCCCGCAAAATTCCTCGTTCAATGAGAGCCACTCGCCAACCCCGTTTTTGGAGGGCAGCACCGATTAAAATTCCTAAGGTGCCACCACAGATGACGACATCCCAATCCACTGTTCCTAAAGGCTCTTTGCTCTCTTTTACCACTAGGGGGATTGGGGCCGTATCTTCTCGCAACGCTTGCCAGGTTTTGTCTGCACTCCGAAGGCGTCCTAGTACATCCCCAGGCAACTGGGAAAGAATTTGTTCGGTTTGGCTCATGGGTGTCTCTCTTTGGTGAGATGCTCCGTACTTAATCCTAATCGGCAAAGGTTTGGAGCGTCACCTGGGGCGGAAGGTGGAGGGGTGCCTGACGAGTGAACTCGCGGCAATCGTCGGATTGAGATTCCATCAATCCAGGTGAAGTACGCTTAGTTTTTAAGATTTTGATAGGAGTTATTATGTCTAAAAGTTGGCTGGCTCCGTCAATTGCATTACTCGTTTTACTCTCAGCTTTTGGAGAATCTAGTCAGGCTTATACGCAGCAAGGACAACGAGATATTTTGCCTTTGCCGCTAAATTCACAGATAGCCAAAAGACCACGCATTCGATTACCGCGAAGAAGAGGGTCGCAAATCCGTAACCCACGCAATGTTATTAACCTTAATTTGAATGGCAGAGGGTATAATCCAATACCCAAGCATCAAGGTGGTGGTGCGGGAACACTTATGGATCTCGATGAGCAAACAGCTCAGAGAGTTCTAAAGCGGGGCTTTCCTTTGGGTACCAGAGTGTACAGTTATCACAACAGACGGTTCTATAGATTTGACTACGAGAACCGCACAGATAACGCCAACAATGGTTTTTTTCATGGATATCCTGTCGAGATGAATCAAGTTCCCGCAAACACTAGGAAATTGATGAAAAAATCAGGAATACTCGATTGAGCTATCATCTTGTACCAGACAAGCCGAACGAGTGAACTCGCGGCTATACAAACGAAGCCTGCCTACGCAGGCTGAATAATTGTAGTCCGCGTAGCTCCGGGGCTTTAGTGAGGACTTTGCTCGTATAGCCCCACCCTTCAGGGTGCGGGCTTTCTTTACAAGAGGGATATGCATCGAAATTTTACACAGTTGTACCTTCATCTAGTTTGGGGAACTTGGGATAGATTACCCTTAGTAACACCAGACATTCAAGAAGTGATTTATGCCGCAATAGTGAAACAATGTAGCCAATTAGAATGCACAGTAATTACCATTGGCGGCATGACAGATCATGTTCACCTATTAACGGGTTTCCCACCAAAGTTGACTATCTCTGATCTAATTGGCAAAGCAAAAGGCAGCTCTTCTCACTTAATCACCCACGAAATCAAACCAGGAGAATTTTTCAAATGGCAAGGTGGCTATGGCGCATTTACAGTCAGTGGCAATCAAATTGAGCAAATCGCTGATTACATTCGCAACCAAGCGCAGCACCATCGCCAAAAATCCCTCATCTCCGACTGGGAACTCAGCTAATTTGATCCGCTAAATTCAGCCTGCTTACGCAGGCTTTGTTTGTGTAGCCCCACCCTTCAGGGTGTGGGCATTCTTTATCCCCTTCACAAAGGAAGGCTGATGTAAAAGGTTGTTCCTTCATGACAACTGGACTCGAAAGAAATGTTCCCGCCATGAGCATCGATAATCGATTTGGCGATCGCAGTTCCCAATCCAGTCCCACTATGTTTACCGTAGGTCACAAAGGCCTCAAATAAGCGCTCTTTAATCGCGTCTGGAATGCCTGGGCCATTATCATGAATCTTGATATTCACACCTGACTCGCTCACCCAAGCCGTCAGTTCAACACGACCCCCACATCCTTTAAACGCCTCAACAGCGTTCCCCACCAAATTTTGCACAACACGCATAAGCTTGTTTTCATCAACATTCACGATGACATCCGCTACCTGAATTACAAACTCAACGTGTGCCTCGTGAAAGTAAACGCGATTCAGCTTTTCAAAAAGCTGCAATGCCAGAGCAAGGTTAATGGGTTGTTTATTTAATACGGAATTCCCCCGCACAAATTCCAAGAATTCTTCTGCCATTGCTGACATTCGATGAGCCTGGGCTTGAATCAAATAGCACCACTCAACGGTTTCTTCATCCGAGTGTAGCTCCTGAATCATGCCACTGGCTAAATTAATCCCGCTCAAAGGACTTTTGAAATCATGAATAACGGTGTTCAGCATCTCCCCCAGTAGAACCATTTTCTCTTTGTGAACGACTTGTTTCACATATTCGTCCGTCGAGTCCCTGAGACGTTGAATCATATAACTAAACAGTTTAATGGCTACACTGCCTTTTGTGTTCTCCAGGATTTGCATCAGACCATTACCAGGAATCTTGGCTAAAGTTGCCTCTTGACAGGCAATGGCTTGGGTGCTACGAGGTTGTCCATCCAAAATCCCAAGTTCCCCAAAGAAACCATTCGGCAGAGCTTTGGTTAGGCTTTGATAGTGATCAGGGCCGATCCGTTTTCTAAATTCCACTTGACCGGCTAAAACCAGGTACAAGAAATCAGCGGGATCGCCTTCATCAAAAATGAGGGTCTGATCAGGCAAGTCTTCGACAGTCGCTATGCGGCATAGTTCTGAAGCTTGTTCAGGCTCAAAAAAGGATATAAATTTATGCGATTTCAGTTCCATAGGAGAGAAAACTGCATCGTTAGTCTCACAAATTGCTTGATTTTAGCTTGACATCTTTCGCTCGTCTAAAGAGTGCGCTGGCTCACGTTGATTTCTGAGCTAAAGCTAACACCGCATTCTGACCGCCAAATCCAAAACTGAAACAGAGTATCTGCCGAATCTGACCTTGGCGAGGCGTGGTTATTAAATCCAACTCAAAATCTGGCTCCCTCAACCCTACACAGGGCGGTAGGAGTTGATGCTTTAAAGCCTTCAAGCAGAAAGCCGCGCCTAAGGCTCCAGATGCTCCCAGGGTATGACCCGTGGCTCCTTTGGTAGAACTAACTGGAACACCCTGAGCAAACACCCTCTGAATCAACTCAGCTTCGTTCTGGTCGTTGAGTTGAGTAGCGGTACCGTGAGCGTGGATGTAATCAATATCAGAGGGGAAAAGATAACTACGTTCTAGACATTGCTTGACAGCCGCGATCGCACTGCGCCGATCTGGATCTGGGGCACTGACGTGATAAGCATCACTGGTCAAACCAAACCCCAGCAACTTTCCATAAACTGGAGCACCTCGATTAATCACCGATTCGGCTGACTCTAAGACTAAGACAGCAGCTCCCTCTCCTAAAACTAAGCCTTCGCGCCGCTTATCAAACGGGTAGGCACCTGTTTTGGCTAGAGCTCCCATTTTATCGAATCCTGCCAGTGTGAGTGGGGTGATGGGAACCTCAACAGCACCGACAATGACTCGCTGGCATCGACCCATCTGAATCAGTTCCATCCCTTGAGCGATCGCCCAAAGTCCTGTCGCACAAGCTGCCATTGGTGCCATAACCGGACCTAATGATCCTACTTGACGGGCGGCTGCGATCGCGGCGCAGTGAGGAAGTGTATCCAACCAATTTTCTAACTTTAGTATTGGAGATCGGGAAGAAAATTCAGAGAGGGGTAAATGCGTTGATGTAGAGAGTTTTTCTTTAAATTCACCGTGTCCCCCTAGCTCCATGTCCCCATATTTTCTTCCCTCCAGCCTCCTTGTCAGTTGCTCCCACCCTGCCTGACAACCACGGCTTGACCCAATCACTACGCCACAGTCGGGTAACGACCGAGGCAAATCAGCATCTTGAATGGCATCCGCTACAACCTGCTGAGTGAGCTTTTCTAGAGAGCCTACGGTGTGCCTCATCAGCCCTAGAGGGCGGAAAGGTAGGTCTGGAAACGGTTGATGCTGCTTGATTCCAGATTTTCCGTTAATCAGATGTTGCCAGCTTGATTCTAGGTTACCTAAAGCCGAGAGCAAACCGATGCCAGTAACAACTACCTCCACCGCAGACAAAGCTAATTGCTCCCAACCGTTCAAGCAAACCTCATCAAGTTTAATCTATGGAGTTGGTTTTAAGCCAACGGTTTCACGGGTAGTAGGTAGAGCTGGGGAATACAGGCTTTACCTACTACCAATCTTTGCTTTGCCCTTTATTAAGGAAATTAAGGATTTGACTGTCGATGAAAAAGCAATCAGGATTCTAAGCCTGCTCACGAATCCGCTATTTCTTGAGGTTTTCGATACCTTTGGTCACTTCAATGGACTCAATGCGATCGCCCTGCTGAATCTTGTCCACCACCTCCATGCCATTGGTAACATAGCCAAAGACAGCATAGTTTCCATCCAAAAACGGCAGTTCGGCTAGAGCAATATAAAACTGTGAGGAAGCTGAGTCGGGAGGAGTTGAGCGAGCCATAGCCACAGCACCACGAGTATGCTTGAGTTGAGGGGGAACAGAGATGCGCGCTTTCTCGAACGTTTGGCTATAGATCGGAGCTTGTGCGCCCTTAGGCTTGATTTCTAGAGGAATATAACGCTCTTGTTTGGTCTGTGGATCGATAAAACCGCCTGTTCCCAGCTGCTCGACTGGAATGCTGGGATTTTTCCCTTGAGGGTCACCCCCTTGAACCACAAAGGGTTCAGGGTCTCGCACGACCCGATGAAAAACCAGCCCGTTGTAGATGCCTCGCTGGACAAGGTCTACAAAATTCCCGGCTGTGATGGGAGCATTAGTTCCATCGATTTCTAGAGTGATGGGTGAGCCTTTTACCTTCAGCACCACCGTCGCCTTTCCTTCAAGTCTTGGTAAATTGCCCTGTTGAGGACTGGGACTCTCAGCCACAGGGACAGAGGCTGTTTCAGCTGCTTTTGGGTTACTTGATTTAAGGGGAGTCGCCTCTTGCGTACTACATCCCCCGATCGCCAAACCCACAACAATCAAAAGTATTGAGAACCAACGCTGGATTTTTATCTGCATGTTTAATTTACCGTTCTTGTAGCCTTAGCTACTGAATCATAGTAAGCAGATCTGTTCCCGCTCGACAAAACTAGTTACAAGATTACTTACAAGCCTTCTAGGGGCACACCCAGGAAACGAGCGAGTTCTGCCCCCTGATCTTCTAGTTCGGATAAGGATATGGGCTGTCCAACGCGAGTTAGAGGGATTTCCCGGCGGTCTTTGACCCGAAGATATAGCGCTCTTTTGGGGTTAAGCCCTTCTTTGATGTCTACTCGAATTGACTGAACATCTTGTAGGCGGCAGCTAAACTCGATTCGACGGTTCTTACCGGGAAAGCCCCAACGAAAGATTTGAACCCTACCGCTCTCTTTGTTGAACTCATTGTAGCCGCCCCCAACATCCAAGAGGATAACCAGCCACAAGTACAGGGCAAGTAGCAGACCTGCTACGCCGTAGAACCCCATCGCTACCCCCTGAGGGATAAATATTAGCTGGGTCGCATCCCCTATAGGAAGCAGATTAACTTGGGTGTAACTGGAAAGCCCCGCTAAGAAAAAACCTGTTGCTCCCAAAGAGACAACTATTGCCCACCAGTAGTTACTGAATCGGCGAGAGCCTACAATCGGCTGACGAATAACGCGATTCTCTCGTTGGGTTGTCGATGCTGTCATAAATCAATCCTGCCCCCCTATCTCACGATTTGCCAAACACACTCTGCCATTACTATGACATTTTTGGCAAAGGGAGAGCGGATCTAAAGAAATTCTGAGGAAGTATGTGTAAATTTGTAAAAAATTTGATATTCATTATTATTAGAAAGTAAATGCTGAAAGCCTTATCTCCCTTAACAGGGGTTAGGGTAACAGTGTAAAAATGTGATAAGTTAAGAAACATTAAGATTCTGCCCGCTAGTGCTCTAGTTGGTGGTAAAGGGTGGCTGACACATCCTTACTCTAAAGAAGTGAGTCTAATGGGCTTACCTCTTTGGGAACTTCACACTCGTATAGCTGTGGAGATGTCAAAACCCTACGCGAAAGCGTCAAACTGGAATCCTTGCGAATTATTAATGTAAGAGGATTTGGAACTATGACAATAGCAGTCGGACGCGCAGCAAGTACAAGAGGATGGTTTGACGTCCTCGATGACTGGCTCAAGCGCGATCGCTTCGTCTTCGTCGGCTGGTCTGGCCTGCTACTGTTCCCTTGCGCCTACCTCGCGCTAGGGG
>NZ_DATNPA010000593.1:0-6525 GCF_036703385.1 Allocoleopsis sp.
GTTGAGTACGAGTTGCTGAATTCGCTCTGGAGTCAATTGCTGAACATTACTTAAAACCACAACCGCACCAGCTTCTTGAAGAGCCTGCTCATAAGCCTGACAGCGTTCGGGTACGGCCTGAACATGAGGGGGCAAAATCCCAACAGCGATCCAAGTCCGTTCGGGGTATCGGGCTCTAGCTTTCTGGATCGTGTACATATCGGCAACAGTGTCTCCGGCATAAAGAATAGGAGTTTCCAGCGCAATTGGGTTTTGCTGTTCTAGTTGCCCTATCGTTGCCAAGAGACCCGTCGGGTCTGGTTTGCCTGGAGCATCCTCCATCGCAATGAGTACTGGCTTTTGGAGACCAAGGCGTCTTGTGAGTGCATATTGTGCTTCACTTCTGGGTGCACCGCTAAAAAAGCCCCAGGGAATGCCAGCGATTGTTAAACGTTCTAGATAGCTGGGTTCTAAGAGTAAGGGTTCGGTGCAGATATAGCCTGTCCAATTTTTTGGGTCTGTTCCTTGGTAGCGCGACTGGAAAAAGGCGATGAGGGTCTCATAATTCAGAGGTACAACTGAACGTGCCTGACCCTGACGCTCAAAGTAGCGATAAACGAGTTCTTGTGACGCTTCCCAATCGTTGTTCCAAAATCCTTCTGATTTGAGCTGGTCAATTTCTACTCCAGAAGGTCGGTGAGCGCCATTGGTGAAATGTTCTACCGTATCTGCGATCGCACGTCGGTAAGATCCAGCCACATCCCGCACAACGCCATCGATATCGAAAACAACAATAGCTGTGCTTTGGGGAGTGAATATTGGGGATTGTGGATGGGTCATAACTCAGGTGGATGCACCGTGGGTTAAAATAGAAAATTGTACAATAATTTCAGAACGCCTGAAGTATCGCTGGAGGTGCGATTGGCTAAATTCATTCTAAAAGTGCTCTGGTTGGAGGAAAACGTAGCTTTAGCTGTTGATCAAGTGGTAGGCAAAGGAACTAGTCCTTTGACTTCATACTTTTTCTGGCCTCGGAATGACGCCTGGGAACAGCTAAAAAACGAATTGGAAGCCAAACACTGGATTTCCGAAAGCGATCGCATTGACCTGCTCAACAAGGCAACGGAAGTTATTAACTACTGGCAAGAAGAAGGTAGACGCCGACCTATGTCGGAAGCTCAATCGAAGTTTCCCGAAGTAACTTTTACTGGCAGCGCTTAATCCAGCGAAGTTGGTTTAACAAAAAGGCAAAAGAAAAGACTCACGCCTTCTCTTTTGCCTTTTTTATGGCTCACACCAAGCCACCAGCCGCTTGATAACGAGCGCGTGCTCGCTTAAAGGCTTGATTCGCCTGAATTTTCTCTTGTCGATTCTCACTCGCTTGAACTTGGTTAAGCCGCTCTTGGGCTTTGGTGTAGGCTTCGAGAGCCGCTGCTTTATCGATCACATCGCCGCGCTCAGCACCGTTCACAAGAATCGTCACTTCGTTGTTTTCGACTTCAGCAAATCCACCCATCAGTGCGATCGGCAACCAATCTTTACCAGGACGGACTCGCATCACACCTATATCTAAAGCGGTCAACAGGGGAGCGTGACCGGACAATATACCCAGCTGTCCCGTGGTGCTGGGAAGAATTACTTCCTGGGCCTCAGAATCCCAAACAGTTTTGTCGGGAGCAATTACACGAACAGTTAAAGTCATCTGTTAGGGGTTAGGGGTTAGGGGTTAGTAGTTCGTAGGGTAGGCTCTTGCCCACCCTACTGGAGGAATAATTAGCTACCTGCCTTGATTTTCTCAGCTTTGGCGATCGCTTCGTTAATATTGCCTACCAGGTAGAATGCCTGCTCCGGTAGGTCATCCAGTTCGCCAGAAAGAATCTTCTTGAAGCCGTCAATCGTTTCTTCCAGCTTCACGTACTTACCTGGAGAACCGGTGAAAACTTCCGCCACAAAGAAGGGCTGAGACAAGAATCGCTCAATCTTACGCGCACGAGCCACCGTCAGTCGGTCATCTTCTGACAATTCATCCAAGCCCAAAATTGCGATGATGTCTTGGAGTTCCTTGTAACGCTGAAGCGTGGATTGGACAGCACGAGCGGTTTTGTAGTGATCTTCTCCAACGACAGCCGGTTGCAGCATGGTGGAAGCTGAATCCAGTGGGTCTACAGCCGGATAAATCCCTTTAGCTGCCAAACCACGAGACAACACTGTTGTTCCATCCAAGTGAGCAAAGGTTGTGGCGGGTGCAGGGTCGGTCAAGTCGTCCGCTGGCACGTAAACGGCTTGCACTGAGGTAATAGAGCCTTCCGTTGTGGAGGTAATACGCTCTTGTAAATCTCCCATGTCGGTACCCAACGTCGGCTGATATCCCACCGCCGAAGGCATCCGACCCAGTAGCGCCGATACTTCCGAACCCGCTTGCACAAACCGGAAGATGTTGTCGATGAACAGCAGCACGTCCTGCTTGTTCACATCCCGGAAGTACTCAGCCATCGTCAGAGCAGAAAGGCCCACACGCATTCTGGCTCCGGGGGGTTCGTTCATCTGACCGTAGACCAGCGCGATCTTTGAGTCGTTGAGATTATCTTTATTAATAACCCCTGACTCGATCATTTCATTGTAGAGGTCATTTCCCTCACGGGTGCGTTCGCCCACACCGCCGAACACCGACACACCACCGTGATTGGTAGCAATGTTGTTGATCAGCTCCATCATGATCACGGTCTTACCAACACCTGCACCGCCGAATAGACCAATTTTGCCGCCGCGCCGATAGGGCGTCAGCAAGTCAATCACTTTAATTCCGGTTTCAAAAACCGAAGGTTTGGTTTCCAGATCCGTGAATTTGGGAGCCGAGCGGTGAATGGGGAAGGTTTGCTCCGCATTGACAGCACCTTTGTTGTCTACGGGTTCACCCAGTACGTTGAAAATCCGGCCTAGGGTTGCCTTGCCGACTGGCACATTAATGGGGGCACCTGTGTCCACCACTTCCATGCCGCGTACTAGTCCATCGGTGGTACTCATAGCAACAGCTCGCACCTGGTTGCCTCCCAATAACTGCTGCACTTCGCAGGTAACGGAGACATCTTGTCCGGCTTGGTTCTTGCCTTCAATTTTCAAGGCATTGTAAATCTGCGGCATCTTGCCGGTGGAAAACTCAACATCGACAACGGGACCGATGATTTGAATAATAACGCCAGTGTTTGTCTTTTCTGTGGTGGTGACCATGCTGCGCCTATGTTTTGAAGCTACCTTTTCAGATTCTGAAAAACGGTCTTTACATTTAGAAATGTCATTTTCCAGGTTACCACCAAAGATCCCGCGAGAGTGCTGCCACTATTACGCTTTCTTCGGTGGGTCGTAAGGGGAATAGTGGCTAACGCCTTCAGCTACTTCAAATTCCCCTGCCTACGCGATTGCCTAGGAGTATGTCAAAGTAG
Source organism: Allocoleopsis sp. (assembly GCF_036703385.1). NCBI lineage: Bacteria > Bacillati > Cyanobacteriota > Cyanophyceae > Coleofasciculales > Coleofasciculaceae > Allocoleopsis > Allocoleopsis sp. The sequence continues at coordinate 3,420 of NZ_DATNPA010000593.1, forward strand.
GCTGAATTCTTTGACTTATATTCTTATAGGGTGCTGGGCACTGGGAACTAAGAGCTGGGACAAAATATCTTTTCATGCTTGATTGTTCTTTTTGTGTTGATGTTTCCGTTTCCACAGGACAGTGGCACCACCAGCACTAAAGACTAAGACACCCAAAGTCGAACCCGGTTCGGGAACACTTTCAACGTTCAAGGAACCGTAAGCATAACCGCCATTCCCATCAGAGACTCGCACTGCCACTTTATAGTTGCGATATTCCGGAAAAGACCACTGCCCAGTTGCACCGACAAAGTCATTGAATAAGCCATCCCCATTCAAGTCCCACTCATAGGTGAGAGCATTACTCGACTTACCTGGGTCAAAGGCGGAGACAGCAAAATTAAAAAACTCGCCTGCCTTAGCAACCAAGTTCTGAGTCAGCTTAGTGATGGTTGGGGCAACGTTCAAGACTTGCAGCGTTCTGGTAATTACATTACTATCAGCACCATCTTTATCCTGTGCTTTACCTGTAAAGGTGTAAGTACCCGTGGCAAAGGGACCAAGGCTTGTTGTCGCTAAACGAGTTCCCGACGTTACTAAATCGGTGCCAATACTGTTGCCGTTAATAAAAAATGTCTCCGAGTCCGCGCCTGGATCGGTAGCTGTCAAGAGAGCGGATACGGATTGACCTTCATTGATCACGTACTGTGAAAGGTCGAAACTCGCTAGAGTTGGAGCTACATTTAAGACCGTTAGTCCGCCGGAGACTGAATCGCTCCAAGCTCCATCCTTGTCTAAGGTAGAAGCTGTATACGGAATGTAACCATTATCAGCAAACAAACCTAAGTTTGTGCTGACCGCACGGGTTCCTGATGTATTCAAGTCGGTGCCTACATAATTGCCGTTCAGGTAGAAGTTAATTGCATCAGCACCCGGATCGGTGGCTGAGATATAAGCCGTTGCCGATTGACCTTCGTAGATAGTGGGGATGCTCAGGTCGGTGACGGTTGGAGGCAGGTTTAAGACGGTCAGTACACTGCTAACAGGAGAACTATAAGTGCCATTTTCATTTCTGACTTGCGCTGTATAAACATAATCGCCATTATCGGCAAAGAAACCCGGATTTATGCTGGCCTGACGAGTTCCTGACCGCGTGAAATCTGTGCCTATATTTTGACCATTCAGGAAAAATGTGATGGCTCCATCATTGGGATCTGTAGCAAATATAGGGATGGTAGGTGCTGATTGCCCTTCATAGATAGTGGGTGCAGTGAAAGAGACCGTTGGCGGGATAGTTTGAGTTACGGGATTAATAATCTGAACGGGATCGTTACTCGTTCCGCTATCGGTATCAGCCAGGAATTGCATTACACCTGTAAATCCACTCGGCCAATACAGTGAAAGCCTGCCAAAAAGGTCTCCGTAGGAGATATTTATTGGATCGGAGTAGGCATAGGATGTTGGAGCTTGTCCTGAAGTGGGTTGAAAGTTCCAACCCTCAGCGGAACCGGGTGTATTGAGTGGACCCTCAAGCAGAGGATAATTATCAAAAAGGGTGTTTCCAGGAACGGCATCAATGACCAAAGAGGTCATCCCTTGAGCAAAATTACTCAACGTCCAGAACGAGCCATTGGGGTCATTCACTTGCGGATAAGTATTACCAGATTCAGTTAAAGACCAGCCAGAACCCAAAACCCCTCCGGAGCCCGAACCTGTAGCACCCCAAATCAGGCTCTGGGAGGTGCCATCTAAAAAACTAGCCGTTATCCGCATCCCGTTCATCATGTCTCCATAAGTTGAAAAGCCGCTGAGGGTTGTTGCCTCGGAGGGGGCTGCTACTCCTAGGAGGATAAACATGGCTCCAACAAGGCGGGTTGATTGTTTCTTTAAGCAAGAGTTATTCATTGGACTTATCTCCGTTCTAAGTTTTTTATTCTTCTCAAAAAGAAAAACTTTTAATTTTTACTCTCATTTTTTTATTGGTTATTGTATAATAATAGTAAATTTCCATCTAAAAAAATGACATAAATAAACAGTAGACAGTGGGCTAATGAATAGCTTAATAAATTCTTAGTATGAATTTCTTTCATAATTAGCAAGGCTAGATAAATGCAATAGGTGTAAGAGTAATATTGGTTTCCGCTGGAGAAACTGCTCTTTGCCATGCTTTTGACTCAATTAGCTCCTACAAATCCATCTGCCCACCCCTGTCCACTAGCGGCTCGTGTCGCTTTTTCCACAAGATTGAGTTAGGACTTACAGATTGATAGGAAGCTAATTATGTGGAGTTAAGTCTATTTTTTACATCAGGTGATCTAGGATGAAATCACCAGCCAGCTGTAGACGGCTCACGCCGAATGTATTTGAAGCAACACAACGTATTCAAATCGGAGGTGATAGAGCATATGCTACATGAATTCAAAAAGGTACAGGTGGTTAAACGAACTGATACCAAATCCGCTTTTATAATCCCCCTTTCAACTTTGGGATTCTTCTCCCCCAGCTTCCCCACAGAGGAAGACGGCAGTGATTCCGCTCAAGCGTAATCGCACTACTCAGGCAGTGACTATGATTTGGACTGGTACAAAGCACGGCTTCGTGAGAATTGGAAACCCACGTTGTCATCTGTGCGCTTCGCGCCCCGATGCGCTAACGATTCAGCGTGGGATGATCTTACGGGAATTGTGGATTACACCTTTGTGCCTATTGACTTCGTCTAGGTATTGAGACTTCAATTAGATGGCAAGGGCTGTAAGCCGTTCAATTCCTTCCTTATGTTCGTCCAAAAACAATGAGTGTATATTACTTGAGATACTCACTTTCGCGCATTCTCCAGTAGATTGAAAAGGGAAAATAGACTTTTTGAGGAAGAAAAATCTGTGCAGTGTCCGAAATGCAAGAAGGCAATGCTATTGGACGGTGTTCTGAGCGAAGATTTGGCTGTGAAGTACTGCCAGGAGTGCAAAGGCACCTGGATTCCCGCTAAGGACTACGAAGCTTGGCAAACGCATCAAGATGGGAATCCCAGGGGGTCAGAGGTGCCCTCTGGAACGCTCAATGTGGATTTTGTTCTGTCTCCTTTCGATACAAAAGCCGCCTTGTGTCCAGAGTGTCAGCGCTATCTTTC
>NZ_DATNPA010000594.1:0-3474 GCF_036703385.1 Allocoleopsis sp.
GGTGATGATTGCGATGGCCATCTCCTGTAACCCGGACGTGTTAATTGCTGACGAGCCGACAACAGCGCTGGATGTTACCGTGCAGGCGGCAATTCTCGATTTGCTCAGGGAGTTGCGGGACAATCGGGGCATGTCGATACTTTTTATCACTCATGACTTGGGGGTGATTGCCGAAATTGCTGACTCTGTGGCGGTGATGTATCAGGGAAAAATTGTGGATAGGGGGGATGTCTGGGAGATTTTCTCAAACCCACAGCACCCTTATACCAAAGGTCTGTTAGCTTGTCGCCCTCGCTTGGAGCGGCGTATGCGATACTTACCTACCGTTTCTGATTTCATGGAGGTTGCAACGACGCCGAGTGGGGAACTGGAGATTCGGGAGAAACCCGTTGATGCCAAGCTCATCGCTGGGGAAGAGGACACGGGGGATTCTGCGAGCAACCTCTCCACGTCGCCGCATCACTCTGTCTCTGCTTCATCTCCTTCCCAAGTTACGCTGGTTGCTGTTCGCAACCTTCAAGTGGGCTTTCCAGAGCGGGGAGTGTTTGGCAGAGCTAAACGCTACCTTATGGCGGTGAATGGTATCTCGTTTGAGGTTTATCCAGGGGAAACGTTAGGGTTAGTCGGAGAATCCGGTTGCGGCAAATCGACTCTGGCACGGACGTTACTACGTTTAATTGAGCCGATAAGTGGTGAGATGGAGTTTGAAGGTCGAGATATCATCGCTCTCAAAGGCAACCGCTTACGCCAATTGCGGCGAGAGTTGCAAATAGTGTTCCAAAATCCCTTTAGCTCCCTTGACCCCCGGATGAAGATTGGGGCGACGGTGATGGAGCCATTGGTGATTCATGAGGCGGGAGGCAACAAAAAAACACGGCGAGATCGCGCGGCTTATCTGTTGCAGCATGTGGGTTTAAATCCCGACTTGATGAATCGCTATCCTCACGAGTTTTCTGGAGGTCAACGGCAACGGGTGTGTATTGCCAGGGCACTGGCACTTAATCCTAAGTTTATTATCTGCGATGAATCGGTTTCTGCTCTGGATGTTTCGGTGCAGGCGCAGGTACTCAACCTACTCAAAGAGTTGCAGGGAGAATTTGGTTTAACCTACATCTTTATTTCCCATGACTTGAGCGTGGTGAAATTCATGAGCGATCGCATCATGGTGATGAATAAAGGCAAAATCGAAGAGATTGGCCCTGCGGAGACGATTTACCGCGAACCGAGCAAGGATTACACTCGCCAGTTGATTGCTTCGATTCCTACGGGTACCCTTGAACGGATTCAGCAACAGCAAGAAAAGCGGCGAGTTTCAGAGTTGTCGGCATTCAGCGATCCGTGGTCTTCTAATTAGTTCGTCATTAGTGATTGACTTCTGCTAAAAGGATGTGAGTTGCGATCGGCGTTGTGCCCAGAGTCGTCGTAGGTAATCCAGTTCCTTGGGAGAATATCTGTCTTCAAACTTTACGGATTCCTGTTGAATCCACTGTCCTAATTCTTTTAAGTCCTCTAGGGTGGGACTGGTTTGAATCATGTGGGTAATGGTTCTTATCCATCGATTCAGTTGACGGTAACTCACGAATTGACCGCCTTTGTCGCGGCGATGGACAAATAGAACATACGCCCAACGTTCAATCCGAACAATTGCAGAGGCGGGAATTTTTAGCAAACAGGCGATATAGCGGGGACTGAGGCGAAATCGTTGAGCGGGCTGAATCTGGCGAAATAAGGTGATTATCATTTTGTCCCCTCGCTATCTTTGTCTGGAGTTTCGGGCGTGAGGTCGAAGATGATGGTGTGAGGGGCGGTGGGGAGTAGCTGCCGGAGAATTCTTAAATGAGCTTCTGCATCGCAGCGACGGCGGAAACGGGCAACGATAGTCTGTCGCATGTTGGGAAGGGGGCGAATGATGCACCAAGGAAATAGTTGAGTTTGGTAGGTCATGAGGCACTCCTGGTAATAGTTGATACTTTGCGGATTGACCTCTCCCCTAACCCCTCTCCTGCGAGGAGAGGGGAACTGTTCTCTGCTTTCCCTGGTAAGGAAGCTGGAACTTTAGTGGGGAAATGGGGGGTTAGGTCTGCGATTTGTATTCCATCCCACTGCGCTATGGGCACAGGGAATTGGTGAGAACTCTGGCAATGTATGCAGGTTCCGCAATAGGCAGATATGGCAACCTCACAGGCGATCGCAATGAGCGCTCCAATCGAAATCGCCTACAAGGTTGTGGTGAGATGACAGTTTTTGTAAGACACTGGGATAGCAGCAGGCATCCAAAAGGATATCCAAGGAAGCACCTAACTAGCCTTGAGGTAGCGTTCCGGATTTCCTGTCTGTTTTTGTGTCCATCTTTATCATTCCACAAATTAGACAGATTGTCTAGAGCATTTATTTAGACAATGTATGGCAAAAAAAAACACATCTGGCTCACAGGAGAGTGAATCTCCGTTGAAGAAGCTTCGAGAAGAGGCTGGGTTGTCTCAAGAGGGACTAGCCAGAATTATTGGTGTAGCAAGCGCGACAATCAGTCGTTGGGAGAGAGGCGCTCCAGCTATGTTAACTGTGCCTCAAATGAAGGCGCTGTGTAGGGTCTTTGGCAAAAGTATTGAGGAGTTGCCTGACGAGTTTGGACCACAGAAGCGATCAGTTGAGGCGGAGGGGTGAGTAATAGGGGGAGGTGATAATCCTGACGGTATGCGAAAGATAAAACAACCAACTGAAGGAAGAGAGGTTACTCAACAGTGACCGTTACTCATGAGCCAAAATATACCTAAGATCGATTCATCCCTGGTACTATCTCAGGCGGAAACAATAGTGAGAGCTAATTCCACCATGCAATGGGATACTGCTGTGCAAACAGTATTATCTGTTTGTTGTAGATTTCCTGAGTTGTGTCCGACCTTCAGACAAGATAAATTGTTTTCACAGGAGTACATCAGCAAGTGGTTAAAAAAGTACTTCAACGGATACAATAACCGTGCCTCCAAGCGAATCAGCAAAAAGATTGGTACTGTTTCTGATGAAATTATTGACACGATTATCTCAGTTCGCCTTCCGTTCTTAGGCGAGCAGAAAATTACTGCAATAAAGTCGGCTCATCGCCTTTCAATGTCAGCCGAGAATATTTTAGGGCTATTGCTAGAAGAATATCTTGCCGAAAAATTATTGACTTATGGGTGGTATTGCTGTTGGGGCGATACAATAAAAAGCGTTGATTTCTGTACCCAAAACGGAGAGCTGTTACAAGTTAAAAATCGCAGCAATTCTGAGAACAGTTCAAGCAACAAGGTACGAAAGGGAACTCAAATCAGGAAATGGCATAGGGTTGAGGCTAAAACAGGAACTTACTACTGGAAGACACTGAATGAGCTGGTAGGATGTACAGACCTTTCAGAGCAGGATTTTTCCTCATTTGTTAGGAAAACCCTCACTGATAATCCCGCTGCCATCTATGTAGAAGATGATAATGTATGG
>NZ_DATNPA010000595.1:0-14092 GCF_036703385.1 Allocoleopsis sp.
TGTAGGTGGGCAATTGCAGAGCCTTGGCGCTGATAACCCGATGTTGCAGTTTGTTAAAAATCGACTATCAGAGCTTGAAGACTACTGCAAGATTTGGACAGATGAGGCTTTTGAGCCAAAGAGCCTTAGGCATGTTTCTCCAGAAAGCCAGGTCACACTTCAGAATCCCAAGTACCGCAAAGAAAGAACTTTTCTTTGCCCTGATGGTAACGAGCGAATATTTAGTTGGCACGCTAAGTTGTCTTTTGGTTGGCGGATTTATTTCTTCCCTAATGAGCAACGACAGATGATTATCGGTTATGTTGGCTGCCATCTTCGCACTGTGAAATATTCAAATTAGTTCGACCACGGTTTAACCACACTCGCGATCGCTAACTCACCCTCCAACTTGTCAGCATTGGCAAGAAGCAATAACCTCGTTACGATGCGCGATCGCTCCTGATCCAGCCTGATGAAGAGGAAGCGATCGCATATCGTGCCTGTAGCCAAGCTCCGCTGCCCATGTAACACGAAAGACGCGATTAATCGTAATCGCGTCTCTCGAAGGATAGCTTCTGAGTCTTTCAATAGACTGGACGGCTGAGCAGGGAGTTCACGCCTGTACTAAACGCAATTCCTGGGAATACCCAGCACCGCACAGGGAAAATCAGAGCTTAATTTCTCGACTAGAGGGTGCTCAACGGAATGACAACCTAAGAAAAGGAGAGTCGCGGCTTCAGCTTCAACAACGGCCCTCAACTCGCTTGTAATGTCACCAAACCGCAGATGAGCCTTGAAGGAACCCCGCCATTCTTCCGCCATACAGCGAGCTTGCCATAAAATCCGATCGGCTTGCTCAAACCAGTCCGCTTGAGAAGACGTGGCTTTGGCGCGGCGTGACTTTTTCGATGATACCTTTGAGCTGACTTTTTGTTCCTGAGGGCTTGGTTTCGTTAAAACGGATGTGATAGAATTTCGTGGCTCACATGAATTGAAAGACTTTAACGGCAGTCGATAGATTGATGAGCTACTGACATCAGCAACGTTGAAGACATTTGGACACGGACTACTTTGCTTTTCATCGACGACATAGACAACTTGAACAGTTACTTGCTGTTGAGTTGCTAAACGTGTTTGATGGGCAATCCACATTGTCAAATCCAGAGCCGTTTGACTTCTGGGGGAGGCATTATAGCCGACAACAAAGTTGAGTGCTGGGCTAGAACCATCCTCTTTGGAAGCATGATTTGCTGGTTCAGGCAGCAAAACCATTTGCTCCATTAAGTCATTTCGATTCATTGCGCCTTCAAGACGTACTAATATTGGCTTGATGTTCACAGCTTGAATCTCTCTTAAAGACAACAAGTAACAGATGAGAGGTGGGTCAGCAACGGATACCAATATGTGTCCAAATGTGTCCAAGAAATGAGTGATATCCCTAAGGAGGCTTGAACGACAAGTGCTATAAAAGCCAAAGTCTTAGTTTCCCTTCCAGATACTGACAAACTTAGCTGACAGGCTTGGCCTGGTAAGGTGTCTCTCTCACGCTAGAACTTACGCCGAAAATTGGTTTTTCCGCTCAAAAGCCAAGGTTAACAAGTTTTGACTGTCCCCCTGAATTAGATTAGGCTGCCCACTCCATAAGTTAAATTAACAATTTGTAATGTTCTCTTCGTCTTGGTTTAAATGCGATCCGGGAAATTCCGAGTGTAGTTACGCAATTCAAAAGATTTTTTGATTCGCGTAGTTCCTGGTGATCGCACGGATGCGGAAAAGGTACCTCTAATACTTCCCCAATTTTAACACTGGGGTTAGTGGTGATCATCTAGCTGTGTCTGATAGGTAGAAAGCTTCATCGAGAATTCATCGCTCATTCATCGAGAATTCATACGTCGTCAGAGGTAATTCTCATCTGACAGGTAACCCTTCTGTAAGAGAGTAGACCTAATCAGTTATTTTGTCCATAGCACCCCAATGTGTCGCAAGCACAGAATCACGTCTAAATTATGATTAACCATCACGCTACTCTAAGACTCACAGGCCGTTTAAGGTTTGTTGCCAAGTTCACAATCCTTAACTAACTCCTGTCATTTTTGGCGATCGCCGAGAGGGGAAAAAGCACCCTAGAACACCGATCAAGGAATCGCCCCAAGCCCCCTTTAGGGGTGAAAAAAGTAACTTAAGCTACCAAATATTCTCCCTTATCAATATGTAACAAAGAGGAGGGAACTCTCTCACAAACTCAACCCGGTGGGAACCCCCAGTACCGAACAGGGGAAATTAGAACCTAATTTATGGACAATAGGGTGATTGACAGAATTACAGCCTAAGAATAATAGCGTCGCTGCTTCTGATTCCACAACATTTCTTAATTCGGCAGCCACGTCACCAAACCGGAGATGAGCTTTAAAGGAACCACGCCATTCTTCAGCCAAACAGCGTGCTTGCCATAAAATATAGTCGGCTTGCTCAAACCGATCCGATCGGTTGCCTGTTGCCTTGGGGTTGCATCTTTTTACCGATTTCCTCTCTTGAGCTACAGCTAATGCCTGCTGTTTTGGTTTAGTTAAGACCGATGTAGCAGACTTTGTTGAAGCCAATGCTTCTGGAAATCCTGATGGACGTGAATGGATGGATGAGCGGCTTACATCAGCGAAGTTGAACACATCTGGAAACTTACTGTTTTGAACTTCATCTATAACATAGACAACTTGAACCGTAACTAGCTTTTGAGTCGCTAAACGTGTTTGATGGGCAATCCACATCGTCAAATCTAGAGCCGTTTGACTACTGGGTGAGGCGTTATAGCCAACGACTAAGTTAACTGATTTGGTAGAGTTAGCCCATTTGGAAGCGGTTGAAGCTGGCTCAGGCAACAGTACCATTTGTTCCATTAAGTCATTTCGATTCATTGCGCCTTCAAGACGCACTAACATTGGCTTTATATTCACAGCTTTAACCTCTCTAAAAAAACAAGTAACGAATGAGAGGTGGGTCAGGAACGCATATCACGATTAAAGGATGAAGTATAAACTAAGAAACTATGAAATTTTTTATCCTTCATCCTTTCGGGTGATATTCGTTAGGAAACTCCAAAGACAAATGCTATGAAAGCCACGTCTTGGTGTTCCTCCCATTGCCGACGGAGTTAGCTGACGGGCTAAGACTGGAAGGTGTCTCTCTCGCGCTGGAGATTAGCCCCAAAAATTGGTTCCTCCGCTCTCATCCAGACTGACTTTAATTTCCAGCCGGGATTAGATTAGGCTACCCACTCAATAAATAAACTAAGGCTGATGCGATCTACTCGTCTTGGCTGAAGTTTTGATCTAAGAAGTTCAGAGCGTGGTTACGTAGTTCATAGTACTCCTTAGATTCCCGTATTGCTTGGCGATCGCGCGGATGTGGAAAAGGTACCTCTAAAATTTCCCCAATTTTAGCATGGGGGCCATTCGTCATCATCACAATGCGATCGGACATATAAATGGCCTCATCCACATCATGAGTAATCATCATCACTGCCTGTCGATGACTTTCCCAAATGTCGAGTACCTGTTTCTGCAATTTGCGGCGCGTCAGGGCATCGAGTGCCCCAAACGGTTCATCCATCAGTAACATTTTGGGGCGAATCGCCAAGGCTCTAGCAATTCCCACCCGTTGTTTCATCCCACCAGAAAGTTCATCGGGGTATTTATTAGCGGCTTGGGTTAAATTCACCATTGCCAAATGTTCGCTGACTATCTGTTTTTTCTCAACTGGAGAAGCTTTTTTAAACACTTCATCCACAGCCAACCGAACATTTTCTTGGACTGTCAGCCACGGCAGCAGCGAATATTGCTGAAACACCATCATCCGCTCTGAACCCGGCTTACGAATCTCTTTACCCTCTAATCGCACCATTCCGGACGTGGGTTTTTCCAACCCAGCGACAATTTTGAGCAACGTGGATTTACCGCAGCCAGAGTGACCAATTACAGAGATATATTCATCTTCACCAATGGTGAGGTTAATCCCATCTAAAATAACCAGTTCACCGCCATCTGCACTGGGATAAGATTTGACAACATTGTCAATTTCGAGAAATTTTGTGCCGTTGAGAGTGGCAGAATTGCCTTTGGTGGGGAAAGAACTAGATTTAGTCATAGGAAGGGGTTGAAGGTTGAAGGTTGAATAGTTGAAGGTTGGATGGTTGAGGTTGAAGGTTGAAGGTTGAAGGTTGGTTGTAATTGGTTAACCTGCAACCTGGAACCTGTTAACCTGCTAACGCTTTTACCTAAGACAGATAAAAGTGTTTGGGGCTATTGGCATGGATTTCAAAGCTTTTGAGATAGCCAACTGGATCACTCGGGTCAAACGCTTTGTTGTCAATAAAGACTTCGGCGGGTTCAACTTTGTAATCGTCTTTGGGACATTGAATACCCATTTCAGTAGCAATCTCTCGATAGAGGTCTGTTTTCCAGCCTTCTCGTGCCTTTTTTTCTGCATCTTTGGGAAATTCAGGAATTTGTCCCCAACGGGCTGCCTGGGTCATTAACCAGATACTTTCCGATTGCCACAAAAATGTGGAGTGGTCTCCTGGAATTTTTGCAAGTTTAGGGGGTAAGTCAAAGAAAATGGTGGTGTATGGGTCTTCATCTATGCGCTTTTGGTTGTCAAAGCCGCCGTAGTTGTATTCCCCAACAATGGCTGGTCGCGTAAACTTATCAACTGGGGCACCCTTTTTCTTCGGTTTAGAACCTGTATAAGAGGGGCTTGTGATTAATTTGGCGACTTCAGGGCGGTTTTTGGGGTCACTGCAATACTGGCAAGCTTCAATCATCGCTTTGACCAGGCTGCGGTAGGTTTTGGGGTTTTCCTTGATGAAGGATTCCATGACCCCTAGGAGTCTATCTGGGTGTCCGTACCAGAGTTCTTTCCCTTGGGCAAACGTAAAGCCTACCCCCTCGTTACCTGTGATGGCTCGCGTATTCCAGGGTTCTGCCACCATGTAGGCTTGCATTGCCCCAATCCGCACGTTATTCACCATCTGGGGTGGTGGAATGATGATCACCCGAAACTCGTCTGAGGGATTGACACCTGCGGCGGCAGATAAGTAGCGAACAAAATATTCGTAGATGGCAGAACTTAAGACAACTGCCCAAATACGTTGTTCTGGGGGTTGGCTGTCAAAGAAGCCTCGGAAATCCTTGCCAAATTCTTCTAAGTTGCCGTTGTAGTCTCGCCACGGACGGACGCCATAGTTCCACATTTTTTTGTTCATGGTCATGGAGTTGCCGTGCCGATGAATCGTCATCGCTGCACAAAGGGGCGCATGGCGGGCACCTTCAGCACCGATTCTGGCGTTAGTAACTGCCCCAGAAACCACAGGTGCGGCATCGAGACGCCCAAAAATAACGCCATCGCGAGAGTTGGCCCAGCTTGCTTCGCGGCTGAGTTTAACATTGAGTCCGTATTTGCGGAAGAAGCCTTTTTCCCAGGCGATCGCAAACGGTGCACAATCATTAACGGGCACATACCCAACGGTAAGATTGGGTTTTTCTAGGGTTCTGGGGTCTACAACGGGTTCTAAGGCTAAGGCTGCTGCGGAGAGTTGATCGGGTGCAGTAACGCCCTTGATGGCACAAGAGGATAAGGCCAATCCTGCTGCCGATGCGCCTGCTTGTTGCAGAAATCTTCGTCGATTCAAAGAATTCATGGCGGTATTAGGGGATTGGGGATGGGGTGATAGTTTATTGATAATCCTGGGGAGTAAGTTGAAGGATTCTCCCGCTCTCCCTTGCTCAGTTGTTGTTGATTAGTAGTCGCAAGATGAATCAGCTACCCTCGTAGCTGAAGCTAATCCATTGTCAGTTGCTCTGAAAGCTTTAGCGAGAAGCTTGAACTGGGCGACGAGTCACCCAAGCTTGAAATTGGCCCAAGGCATAGTCAAGAACTAGGCCGGTTACGCCAATCACAACCACTGCCAAAAACACCGAACTCAAATTTAAGCGGTTCCATTGGTCCCACACGAAGAAGCCAATGCCGATACCACCGGTGAGCATTTCCACAGCAACAATAACCAGCCAAGCAATCCCTAAGCTGATGCGTAACCCGGTGAAGATGTAGGGTAAACTCGCAGGCCAAATAATTTTTGTAACTCGTCGCCAACGGGGCATTTCCAGCACTCGTGCTACATCCAAATAATCTTTGTTAATGCTGGATACGCCGAGAGCCGTGTTAATAATCGTGGGCCACAACGAGGTGATAAAGATGACAAATATTGCCGAGGGTTCTGCTAGGTTAAAGATTGCCAGTGCGATCGGCAACCAAGCCAAAGGGGATACGGGTTTAAAAATTTGCACCAAGGGATTGAAAATCAGCATGGCTTCTCTGGACATGCCAATGAGAAACCCCAAGGGAATCGCCACCGCAGCGCCAAGGAGAAATCCCAGTAACACGCGCCTTAAGCTTGCCAATAATAACCAACCGAGTCCTAAGTTACCAGGGCCTTTGCGAAAGAAAGGGTTTGCGTATTCTGCGCTATCAATCAGTGCTTGAAGCGGGGTGGGCATTAACTCGCTTAAGAAGGTGGCAGCAAACCACCACAGCAAGAGAACTCCTGCAAACCCAATCGCTGGGAATAAGACAGCATCTCGGACAATTAATGGTCGTGCTTTTTTCCAAGACGACTGAGCCGCAACTGTGAGGATCGCAGCCAAATTTAGCTGGAATACCATTTGCAATGCCTCCTGTCAATATCAGGTACAAACAACCTGAGCAGTACCAGCCAGGATACTGACGAGATCGAGACATTACAAAGAATGCTGACTCTTCAGTCTCCTCTCAGTGCCGACGAAGTTAGCTGACGGGCTAGGACTGAGAGATGTCCTTCTCTACTTCTGCTTACAAAACGAAACAGAGTTTAGAGATACGCCCCAAATATTGGTTCCTCCGCTCCAGCTTTACCGATTGTTTGGGTTACTACCCTGGTGAGCCGCTGGATTAGGCTGACTTACTCTAGTTAATGCAAAACTATACCATAGCTTTTCAATTTTGTTTCTCTTTCCCAAGAAATAGTTGACATTGCCTGGAGCTGTGCTGTTAATAAGGTAATAAGGCAGGCACCCACTCGGCAGACTTCGTTTTTGATTCAGGGGTTGGCAGTGGCTCTGTTGGGGGAATCAGTCAGAATTACTTTAAAAGAGACACGGCGATTCAATCCTCCATCCTGTTGCGTCAGCTCATTAGGCAAAAGTTCATTGGGGTTTACCACCTCGGCAGAAACATAAGTAGTGTTGATTCCTTGAGATACAAGAGTAGATATAACAGCCTGAGCACGCGCTTGGCTTAGTCTAAGATTTGCCTCTTTTGAGCCTGCCTTGTCTGTGTGCCCTAAAATTTTAATCTGAATATCTCTATCTAAAGAATAGGCGGAATCTAGGAGTTTTTGAATTTGACTGACGAGCGTCTGTAAGGTAGCATCCTGACCGGGTTCAAGTTCTGTAGAACCTTTACTAAAATAGAGGACTTGTTTCTCAATCTGTTCTTTTAAAGACTCAAATTCTTTTAAATCCGTCTCTGTAAGATTGTCCTGAAATTGAGTAATTCCAGGAATGAATCGTGCCCTTTTTCGGGTTTCAATAATCCATTCATGAGAAGCGTAACCCGTAGCATAGAGAATACGGTTTTCATCGACTCTCAACGCCACTGTTTTAGGCGCTTGTAGCAACTCCTCTGCTCTTTTTTCGATTATTTTTGCATCGAGTGAGAGGTAAGGCTCCCATCGACTGATGACTGCATTTGGGTTAACATTGGCTTGTTTGATCATCCTGATAGGATCGGCTGCCAATGGATCATGCAACCCTGAGATAAAATATTTACCAAGACGTTTCTGGGCATTTATCACCGTAATCCCAGGCTCGGCGTTCAGTTTTTTCAGATAAGCTTCCCAGCGGCGGTTGTCTCTAATAGAAAAAAAGCTCCAAATCCCTAGAGCGATCGCTAGTGCGCTTCCTAAAGCCCATACATAACGATATTGCTGTTCTTGTTTGACTTTATACTGAGATTGAAGGCAAGCTTCAAGATCAGATCGGCTGGCTTCAAATACTGACAAATCGCCATCAAAAGAATGAAGGGCACTGCTAAACTTCAGGTTGATTTTTTCAATCGTTTCTTTAAAGACTAGCTTTAATTCTTTTGGGGGGTGCCCCCGAATCAGGCCAGCTAATATCGCCCGAGGAGTCTGTTCAATCCAAAGGGTGAGTTCTCCAAATTGCCATGTTTCAAATGTATCACCTGCTTCTACGGGGAAAGAGTCTTGAACAAAATTCTGGATAGCCGTCAACATAGCTGAAACTAAATCCGCGTCTTGAACAACCGCCGCTTCTCCTACCAGATGTTGCAGCATTAATCCTGTGGTTCTGTGAATGAGGAAGACTTGCTCAACCCGGTACACAAGTGTGCGCAGAAGAACAACTTCAGCAAATGATTTTCCTGTTTGTAAGGCTTCTAGTCGCCACTTAAAGCTTTGTGGCGACAAACTATGTTCAATTGTTTGATTGAAGGATTGCATCATCGTCTGAAGGGCTGTGGAAATAGCCTTCCGTGTCGCTGGCCCGATTATAGGAAAAAGGGCATCGGCAAGAATATTCAAGTCTTTTTTAACAGAAAAGTGGATGGCTTCTTCAATGGTGGGGACTATTGCTTCGCTAAGCTGTTTATCTTGCATCGAGCGAATGATAACGGCTTCTGGAAGCAATCGGCTTATATCCTCTGCCTGAAGGTTTGGGTTATCCAATCGCTCATACAGTTTGTCAAGTTTGCTTTCGTCAAAACCGAGGATAACACCGCGGAGTTGAGCCAACTGATCAGGGTCTGGAGAATGATGATTGTTTGGGTTCTCATTGCCGACTTCATGGTTGGAATAGTCACTCATGTCTCATAATCCCCTGATTTACAATTGGATTTTATGGCTAAGTAACCTCATCTAGCTGTAGCTATTCTACTTTCTGAAAGGTTACATCAAAAAGTCCAGAATCATGGGTCACATTACAACCATTAGACCTTATTTCAGGCGATTTTTCTTCCTACCTTTTGTTGGGAGCAGACGGGTAAGCGACTGAGAGATACCGATCAGTCCACCGAGCACAGTGGCAGCAGGATTTCTCTTAGATTTGTGATGGGATGGCTGTAGAGCAGGCTTGTCAACTGCTACAGTCCTGCTAGTTTGGTCACGAGCGGCTGCGGCTTCGATGTCTCTGGTGCGGGGTATGCCTTGTTGCGCCCTAGCTTCCTCTGTTACGGGTACGGCATTCTTAGCTGGGACAATCCGAGAGCCGTATTTATTGGCGTAAACTTGGGTAAATTCAGCACCAAAGAACAAAATTTGGGCAGAATAATTCACCCACAACAGGAGTACCACAAGAGAGCCAGCTGCTCCGTAAGTTGACCCAACGCCGCTATTGCCCAGATATAAGCTAATTAGAGTCTTGCCAATTGTAAAAAGTAGGGCGGTGATGACCGCACCAATCCCCACATCTCCCCAAGTTATTTTGGCATCAGGCAGGAATTTAAACATCAAGGCAAATAGCAGCGTTATAACCCCGAAGGAGAGGAAAAAGTTAAGGATTGACCAAAGGAAGTGAAGACCGGGCATGATACCGCCCACATAGTTACCCAGTGTTGCTAAAACTGTGCTCAAAATGAGTGAAACGAGCAGTAGAAAGCCAATGCCGAGTACCATGCCAAAGGATAAAATGCGGTCTTTGACGATACCCTTAATCCCGCGTCCCGGCTTGGGAGCGACTTCCCAAATGGTGTTGAGGGAGTCTTGGAGCTGGGTAAAGATATTGGAAGCACCGAAAAAGAGGAGTGCTATGCTGATTACGGTGGCAATGATTCCCTGTCCTGACTGGCGAGAACTACTCACCAGCAGAGCCTGAATCGCTTCTGCGGCCTCTTTGCCGACTAAGGTTCCAAGTTGCGTGGCAATCTGACCTTGAGCCGCCTGTTCACCGAAGACGATCGCGGCGATCGCAATGGCAATCACGAGTAAAGGTGCGATCGAGAAGGCGGTGTAATAGGCTAAAGCTGCTGCCAGCCGTGAAGCTTTATCTTCTTGCCATTCCTGAAAGGTTTCTTTTAGTAGTTCTACAATAACTTTGGGCTTCATAACTCACCATTCCTAAGAAAGCGCGGCATGGCGCTACTTCTTCAAGTGTTGAGTTTGGGATTTTGAGTTACAAGATTCCAAAGTTAGAAATCAACAGCAGTGGCGATTTGCGCTGACTCTCGTACCGACGCTCACAAGCTCGCTATCGCTATCGCCACCTAAGACTCGTAGAAACGTTCAGCAAATTCTTAACACAATATATTGGGCATTGTCTATCTATCTGGTGGGATAGTACCATCTAAATCTGTATTTTTAAATGCAGATTTAGAAAAGGGTTTGAGTACTCATTTCCCAAAGGAGAAATGCATGGACGAACGTGCAAAGGCGATGCCTTCGGCGGAGCGCGAAGCGCTCATCGCAGCCCTTGCTGCTGAACGATGGCGTGTGTCTTTGTTGCTCACAGGAGCAATGATGATCATTTACTTCGGCTTTATTCTACTGATTGCCTTCGACAAACCCCTGATGGGGACATTGCTGCTGCCAGGACTCAGCTTGGGCATCTTGCTGGGTGCATTGGTGATTGTGTCAGCCTGGGTACTGATTTATGTGTACGTGCGCTGGGCGAATACCCAATACGACGAGAAAATCGCTCAACTCACGAGGAAGTAAACCATGAATACGAGTCTTGGACAGTTTAATCCATTAGCGATCGCGTTTTTCTTCCTTTTCGTTGCCATCTCGCTGGGGATTACGTATTGGGCAGCAAAGCGGACTACAACCACATCCCATTTCTATGCAGCTGGGGGTAATATTACCGGATTGCAAAACGGGCTCGCCCTTGCCGGTGACTTTATGAGTGCTGCCAGCTTCTTGGGGATTGCTGGATTGGTGGCACTCAACGGTTTTGATGGATTGATTTACTCCATCGGCTTCCTCGTCGGTTGGCCCATTGTTATGTTCCTGATTGCTGAGCCACTACGCAATCTGGGCAAATACACCTTTGCCGATGTGGTAGCTTATCGCTTGCGCCAAACACCAGTACGCATCGCTGCTGCCATTGGTACCTTGGCAGTCATCACCTTTTACTTGATTGCCCAGATGGTAGGCGCAGGCAACCTGATTAAGCTGCTGTTCGGGATAGATTACGATTTAGCCGTGCTGATTGTCGGCGGAGTGATGCTAGCTTACGTAATTTTCGGCGGCATGATTGCAACAACTTGGGTGCAGATTATCAAGGCGATTTTGTTGCTAGGCGGGACTGTCTTGCTGTCGATTATGGTACTTGCCAAATTTGGCATGAACCCACTGGCACTGTTTGATGCTGCCGCAGTTAAATATAAAGCCAGTGTCCTCGGCCCTGGCAAACTGGTATCCGACCCTTGGAATGCGATTTCCTTAGGGATGTCGCTGATGTTCGGCACGGCAGGATTACCTCATATATTGATGCGCTTCTACACGGTGCCAGACGCGAAAACAGCCCGCAACTCTGTAACCTACGCAACCGCGTTTATTGGTTTCTTTTACCTGCTCACCTTCATCCTCGGCTTTGGGGCAATGGTGCTGGTGGGTCAAGCGGATATCATAAAAATTGACAAAGGCGGCAATATGGCAGCCCCAATGTTAGCCGAAGTATTGGGTGGGAATGCTTTCTTGGGTTTTATTGCAGCGGTTTCTTTCGCTACGATTCTAGCCGTTGTGGCTGGGCTAACCCTGTCTGGAGCCGCCGCATTGTCACATGATTTGTGGGTTAATGTAGTGCGTGGCGGTCATGCCAACGACTCCGAGCAATTTAAAGTGGCTCGTGGTGCAACACTCTTGCTGGGTATTCTAGCCATCATTTTGGGCATCGTCTTCAAGGGGCAAAATGTAGCTTACATGGTTGGTTTAGCGTTTGCGATCGCAGCAAGTGCCAACTTCCCAGCCCTCATCCTTTCCATGCTCTGGCGGCGTTTCACAACCAACGGCGCAGTAGCGAGTATGCTGGTGGGGACAATCTTAGCACTCGTGCTAATTTATTTATCTCCAGCGATTCAGATCGATGTCCTTAAACATTCTGACGCAATCTTCCCCCTCAAGAATCCGGGATTAATCACAATTCCGCTCTCCTTTATTGTGGGGATTGTCGTTTCGTTGCTTGCGCCTGAAAGATTAGCACAACAGAAGTTTGCTGAAGTGGAGCATCAAATCCACATGGGGCCAGTTGCTGAAGACATCCTCCCTTCTTAATGGCTAAATCCTGTAGGGGTACGACAATGTTGTGCCCTTACGGTTTGTAATTCACATAATTTATATTTTTTTTAGTTGGCTATTCGACTTGATTTTTCCCAGTGGCTAATCATGCCTGTTTAACTTCAGAAAACAGTGCAGGCGGGATGAGTAACGAAGCTCCATTTCATCCAAATATCATCAAAGTAATTTCTGGATGTTTAGCTCGATTTAAGACAGCAATAATTGAGGGAACTCCTAAAATATTGACATCTCTATATCTACCCAATTGTCGAACCTCGGATATCATTAATCACCATGTACCAATCAGGAGGTAAACAGAAAAAATCGAGAAAATTTGTAATTTCAATGAAATCCTCTAGAGTGGGTAACTTGAGATAAAAGGTATCGATGAACATCTTGAGTCGATCTTGGAGCTGAGTCGCATTTTTGACTCACGGAACAGCACCCTAACTGATACAATAAGCTTGATTAAAATGAGTCTCATTGTAAGCTTCAGCTTGAGTACAATGAGTTCCGCATCACTGACAACGGTTTTGGCATGACAATTTCTTGTAGGGATTGGGCTGCCGAAAACATGGACTCGCCAAGATTGAACTAATGCCTGCGCCTACTATCTCCTCTACTGTCTCTACCTTCCCCCTAACGGCTGTTGTTGGACAAGAAGCCATTAAACTCGCGCTGCTATTAGCGGCGGTTGACCCTGGACTGGGAGGAGTTGCGATCGCGGGGCGACGGGGAACTGCTAAATCCGTGATGGCACGCGCCCTCCACGCCTTGCTCCCACCCATCGAAGTGGTGAAAGATTCGATTTGTAACTGCGATCCCCGTTACCCGAACGAGTGGGATGACTATCTGTTGGCTCAGTATCTATCGGGGAAAGATGAGGCAACTCCTGTTTCTACCATTGGCGAACTCCCCACTGAAATCATCCCCGCCCCCTTCGTGCAAATTCCCCTTGGGGTAACCGAAGATCGGCTTTTGGGTTCGGTGGATGTGGAGCAGTCGGTGAAGCAGGGGGAGACGGTGTTTCAGCCCGGTTTGCTGGCGCAGGCACATCGGGGCGTCTTGTATGTAGATGAGATTAACCTGCTTGATGACCAAATTGCCAATCAACTGCTGAGTGTCTTAGCGGAAGGGCGCAACATCATTGAGCGAGAGGGGATTAGTTTTCAGCATCCCTGCAAACCCCTGTTGATTGCCACTTATAACCCGGAAGAGGGGCCACTGCGGGAACATTTATTAGATAGAATTGCGATTACGCTTTCGGCGGATGGGGTTTTGTCATTAGATCAGCGTGTTGAGGCAGTGGCTCAAGCGATCGCATTTGCCAAATCTGCCCAAGCATTTCTTGAACAGTACAACGCAGACACGGACGACCTGAAAACCCAAATCATCCTAGCGCGAGAGTGGCTCAAAGAGGTAAACGTCAGTCATGACCAAATTGCCTATCTCGTTGATGAAGCAATTCGAGGTGGTGTACAAGGACATCGGGCAGAACTGTTTGCTCTGAGAGTAGCCAAAGCCTGTGCCGCTTTAGATGGGCGGCAGAATGCGATCGCTGACGATTTGCGCCGTGCCGTAGAATTGGTGATTGTGCCTCGCGCCACCCAAATTCAGACGCCACCTGAAGAACAGCAACCACCCCCTCCTCCCCCACCCCCTCAAGATGATTCTCAACAAGAACAGGAGGAAGAGGAGGAGAAAGAAGAAGAGGAAGACCAAGAACAGGAGCAAGAACCACCTAGCATCCCGGAAGAGTTTGTTTTTGACCCAGAAGGCGTGCTGCTCGACCCTAGT
>NZ_DATNPA010000596.1:0-23933 GCF_036703385.1 Allocoleopsis sp.
ATCTTGGGATACTCAAAACCCTCAGCTAAAATCGTCAAGGCATCGGCTAAAGGGGCATTAAGGGTATGGATTTCATGAATTAGGCTGTCAATCTGATTCATCTTGGAACGGATTGCCGCCTCTTCTAAATGAGTGAGTAAATCGAAGGGGAGAGCGGCAAGAGCAGTCGGGGTTAGGGCATCTTGAATATCGACAGCCGTGTTGGTATTTGTTCCTGCTAGGGATTGAGGAGCCTTGATATCTTCATAGATGTAGCGCACACCAATATGTTTGTTCATCGTGTCAAAAATGTCTGCCTCTCGGAACGGTTTACGGATAAAATCATCGCAACCCGCAGATAAAACAACGGCTCTTTCTTCCTCTAAACTAGTGGCTGTCAAAGCAATAACGGCAGTGGCTTGACCTTTAGTAGTGGCTTTAATGCGTTTGGTGGCTTCGTAGCCATCCATAACTGGCATCCGCATATCCATCCAAATTAAATGCGGTTCCCACTCGTCCCAGATTTCAACAGCCTCTTCACCGTTGCTGGCTTCTCTCAGTTCAAAGCCAAGGGGATTTAACAGTTTAATTAGGAGTTGGCGGTTGCTCCATTTGTCATCGGCAATCAGGATACGGTAGCGGGGTTGGTTGGGTTCTAGGGCAATGACTTGGCGAGTGGGTTGTTTGGTTTGGATGGAAGCTGCATCAACCGGACTAACTAAAATGTCAAACTTGAAGAGGGTGCCCTTGCCAACAGAAGAGCTGACGGTTATTTCTCCGCCCATCAGTTGCACAAAAGAGCGCGTTATGGGCAAGCCTAAGCCCGTCCCTTCTTGGGATTCTTTGCCTGTTTTGGTTTGCACAAAGGCTTCAAAGAGGCTGTCTAATTCTTCCGGCGCAATGCCTTCTCCTGTGTCTTCGACTTCAAAAGAAAGGTTTTTAGTGGGGGCTTCAGCCCCTAAAGACGCACTGAAGTGCGTACTACGAACTATGCCAACTCGCACTGATACCCCTCCTTCTTTGGTAAATTTGAGGGCGTTATTGAGCAGGTTAATCAAGACTTGACGCAACTTGGTTTCATCTGTTCTCACATACTGAGGAACGTCCGATGCGCGATCGCAAATCAACTGCAATCCCTTATCATCAGCCTTGAAGCGAAACATATCTTCCAAGTCGTCAAGCAGGCGATAGAGGTCGAAGTTGGTTTCGTTCAGGGTGGTGCGTCCTGCCTCAATTTTGGATAAATCTAGGACGTTGTTAATCAGGGTGAGCAGGTGTTCGCCGCTACGGCTGATGATACCGACATTTTCAATGTGTTCAGGGGGTAGGGTTTTAGAGCGAGTCATCAGTTGGGAAAAGCCAAGAATCGCGTTGAGGGGGGTACGCAGTTCGTGGCTCATGTTGGCGAGGAAGGTGCTTTTGGCTTGATTTGCAACTTCAGCTTTTTCTTTCGCTACGGCTAATTCGGCTGTACGTTCCTCTACTTTCGTTTCTAAGGTGCGGTTAGACTCGGCTAAATCAGTATAAAGCCGTGCATTTTCAATGGAGATGGCGGCAGAAGAGGAGAGGATTTTTAAGACTTCTAAGCGATCAGGGGTAAAGGCTCCAGTTGTCAGATTATTTTCCAGGTAAACAATACTGGTGAGCTTGCCTTGGTTAATTAAAGGAACGCACAAGATAGATTTGGGCTGATGCTGTTTGATGTAGGGGTCGTTAGTAAAGTTGCCCTCATAAGTGGCATCATTCAAAACCACACTTTCACAAGTACGAGCGACATAATTGATGATGGTTAGCGAAACTCTCCGATCGCTTTCAATAGGGATTGACTGTAACACTGTGATGGTATCGGAATTTACGGAACCTGACGCTTCAATCCGCAGTTTCCCCTCAGTTGCTAAAAGTAAGTATCCGCATTGCGCTCCGACATTTTCGATGAGAATTATCATCAAAGAAGCAAGTAATTTATCCAGTACAATTTCGCCGGACATCGCTTGAGATGCTTTCATCACAGTAGCTAAATCTAAAGCTACGGCTGTTCCAGTACTAGTGATTCTGGTTGTTGCTGTGGATGTATCTGTAATGCTCCTCACGCCAGATGATTTAGCCACTAATTGCGGATATTTTTCCTCCAAATCTTCCACCTTGCGCTTAGCGCCCCAAAGCTGGTAGCCATAATGAGCTTTCTTCATGTAGAGTTGAGCAAATTCCTCTTTGCCTTTACCTAACCAGAATTTGGCTGCTAGTTCATTGCCCAAGGCTTCATTCTGGATATAGCCATTTTCACGGGCTGAAGCGATCGCGCGATCGTACAATTCTATTGCTTCTATTTCTTGACCAGAAACACGAGTGATTTCCGCTTCCACCAACAGGTATTTATGGAGGAAGTTCTCCGGACAGTTATCTGCCCAAATTTTCATCTTTTGTTGGTTAGTTTCTAGGGCTTCCCTATACTCCTTCTGTTTTTCATTACTGCTGGTCGGATAAAGAGCAGTTAAACTTAGGGAATAGTAGAAATAATATTCAGCTTGAATGGGTACACCGGAAACGAAAACCACAGTTTCCTGGCTTTCTCGTGTCCTATTTAGGGCATTTTCATAATCTTCATAAAGAAATAAGATTTGGATTTTAAAGATGTTATACGTCGCTACTCCAGGTAGGCAAAGATTTTCCTGCAACATCTGGATGCACTGAACTTCCTCAAATTTCTCATCACTTAATGAAAATTTATTTTGAGTTAATCCCTGTAAATTGAATATAAAAGATTTATACATTTGCTGGACTCCAGCAAAAACATAATTTTTGATTTGCTTCAGGAAATCAAGATGCTTGTTAGATTCTTCAAGAATACTATTCAAATTATCGGCAACGATAAGTCTTTGCAAAATCAAATTATAAGAACTATAGGTGGCATAAACATCTCCCGTTTCTATGCCAGCTAGGTAGCCTTTTCTAAGAATCGTAAGACTTTCCTTAATATGGCTTCGCCAGGGACTAATCAAGCCACCAAAAGCAGTAAAAACTCTGCAAGCTAAATTAACATTATTAAACTGTTCGGTAAGCCTTACAGCTAATTGACCAAACTCATAACCCGCCTCATAGTCAACTAATCTTGGGCCAACTATAAGTCCCCAGAAACTATATCCGTGTGCTGATACCTCTGAGTTGCCGTGTTCAATAGAAAGGTTGACCATTTTGAGTGCAGTCAAAGCTGCCAAATCTTGGTCAGTAAAATAAGCAGGCCCAGTCATATCCCTTAAGAGTTTCATACAGGCTCTAATTTCTGGATTGGTTATCTCTGGCGCATTAACTAGACTAGCTATCTTAATTCTTTCTAGATTGGAGCGGTATACCTGCAACTCGAATTCAAGTGATGACAAAATTTCTGACTTGTTGGTTGTGGGCAAACTGACTCCAAAAGTTTTTAATGCTTCTGAAGTTATACGAAGAGCTTCTACATATTGACCCCTGTTATCATATAAAGCAAAACGAATGTTATGGATTTCAGCTCGATCTAAATTAGATTTTGCTTGATTTAATATAAGATTAAACAACTCTTCTGCTTTGTCGAAGTTACCGCAGAGATATTCACACTCAGACTTTTCTCGATATAAATTAAAAGTCAGGTCATAATGAGTTTTCCAAGTATCTCCAGGCAAAACCTCTATTCCTGGAGTGAAGTATTGAGCTAAAGCCGCCGCGTAAGCCGTTGAAGCTTTGGCTTTTTTCCCTGCCTCAAGATTCAATCGACCTAAGTCAACAAATTCGGCTTCATCTCTTATCAATTCCCGCCCTACATTCAGATGATCGACTATCTCAAAGATTTTTTCCGATAGCGAATTAACAGATACATTTGCTAGTAACAGCCGACCAACTTGGAGATGCAACCCTTTTTTGTGGTCATCATCAATCAGAGCATACGCCGCTTGTTGTATCCGGTCATGCGCGAATTTATAATCTTGAATTAACAGTTCTTCGTCTAACTCGGATGTGGGCAGAATTAACCCGGACTGAACTGCTGCTGTTAGGTTTTTAGAAACTTCCGATGTGGATTTCTCACTAATGATAGCAAGGGTGTTCAAGTCGAAATCAGCACCTACACAAGCCGCCAAGCGTAAAACTTGCTGTGTCATTAGAGGCAGTTTTTGCAACTTACCAATCATCAATTCCACCACATTGTCAGTAATGCCCTTGGCTTCAATATTTGAAATATCCCACTGCCAGCCGAACCCCCCTTGACTTTCCCCCTTAGTAAGGGGGGAAAGAGGGAGGTTAAAAGTTATCAGGTTCTCGGCGTGCAGGGTTTTGAGAAATTCATTGACAAAGAAAGGATTGCCTCCAGTTTTATGCACTACCAACTCTGCCAATGGTTTTACTGAAGAGGTATCACTGTGCAAAGTATCGGCAATTAACTGGCTAATATGCTTGCTATCTAAGGGAGCTAAGGTAATAAAGTTGACAGTTGCCCCAAAATTCCGTAGCCCATCAAGAGTCATCATCAAGGGATGATTGGGATTGACTTCGTTATCCCGATACGCTCCTATTAGAAATAGGTATTGTGTATCCGCATCCGTCATCATCAGTTCGATTAGCTTGAGAGTAGCAGAGTCTGCCCACTGCAAATCATCTAGAAAGATAACCAAGGAGTGTTCTTTTGCACAAAATGCCCGAATGAAGTTTTGGAAAACCAGATTAAAGCGATTCTGAGACTCAGCAGAGCTTAATTCTGGCACGGGTAATTGCTTGCCGATAACCAGTTCTACTTCCGGAATCACATCAGTTATTACCTGTCCGTTGGAACCAACAGCAGCAAGAATTTTTTCCCTCCAAAGGTTGAGTTGTGCTTCACTTTCCGTTAACAGTTGCCGTACCAATCCGACGAAAGCACTGACGACAGCAGAGTAGGGAATATTGCGCTGGAATTGATCGAATTTTCCAGAGATAAAATAGCCCCGCTTTTGCGTGATGGGTTTATGAATTTCTGCGACCAACACTGATTTACCAATACCGGAATAACCTGCCACTAGCATCATTTCAGTTGCTCCTTGACTCACCCGGTCAAATGTTGTTAGCAAGGTTTCAACTTCTGACTCTCGTCCGTAGAGTTTTTGGGGAATTTGAAACTTGTCGGAAACATCCCTGGAACCAAGAGGGAAGCCTGATATAGTCCCATTAGCGTGTAACTGAAAGAGACATTCTTCTAAATCAGCCTTGAGTCCCCAGGCACTTTGATATCGTTCCTCTGCCGTTTTCGCCATCAGCTTCATGACAATATCCGAAACGGCTTTAGGACAAGGTTCTCCCCCTCTCCCTCTCTCCCCCTCTTCTCCTCGTAAAAGATGAGGGGATATCGGCTGTTTAGCGATATGACAATGCACCAGTTCCAACGCATCGGTACTCTCAAAAGGTAACTGTCCCGTAAGTAGTTCGTAGAAGGTAACGCCGAGAGAGTAAAAGTCAGTGCGGTAATCTAAAGAACGGTTCATTCGTCCCGTTTGTTCTGGCGACATATAGGCTAATGTGCCTTCGAGAACGTTGGGATTTTTCAGGGTAGGATTTTCGCGGGTTAATTGAGTGGAGATGCCAAAGTCAATGATTTTGACAATCCCTGTTTCTGGGTTAAAGACGATATTGGATGGATTAATATCTTTGTGAATAATATTGCTGCTGTGAATATTGCCCAAAATATCAGCCGTCTTGATGGCTAGCTTAAGGAATTTTGGTAGAGATAAGACATGCTCTGCCTCTACAAAGCCATTGAATAATTGCTTTAAGGATGATGCGCCAAAATCCTCTAAGATAATGATCAG
Organism: Allocoleopsis sp.; assembly: GCF_036703385.1. Lineage (NCBI taxonomy): Bacteria > Bacillati > Cyanobacteriota > Cyanophyceae > Coleofasciculales > Coleofasciculaceae > Allocoleopsis > Allocoleopsis sp. Next base: position 5,787 of record NZ_DATNPA010000596.1, read on the forward strand.
AGTCCTTTGATAGGGTTCTAAGGCATAAGCTTTAACCACACCATTTATATCCAGATTGCGGGTAATTTCATATTCCTGCTTATATCGGGTTAGCTCAGAGGGAGTAGGATAGTCTTGTTTGAGAACTTTGAGGATTACTGCTTTTTGATCTGGCTTTCGGATGCCTCGATAGACAACAGAATTAGCACTTTCATAGATTTGACTAAAAACTTGGTATCCAGCGATTTTTATGGCTGTGTTATTGCTCATATTTAGTCAGATTAAATTCTTATTTTTCTCAGCAAAATTAGACCAGAGTATTACTAATTCAAGCTTTAATTACTATGCATTGTAATTCTAATTTAGATGATCGATTGTAACCCTTGACAAGCACTCTCATCAATAATGTATAGCTAACAAAGTTCGACCGACTACAATAGGATGCATCCCAAAGTTGTACAAATAGTTTTGAGAAGTGACAAGGGGAATAGTACTGATAAAGAAAAATATATATTTGCAAAAATAGGATGTTCCCCCTAGAAGACCTGTCCCTGACTCGATATTGACCTTCATCGCCACCCTGTAGATAATGGCTCCCTTTGCTAACATTGAGTTAGCACATCCTTTTGGGATCATACAATTGTTAAGTTCTATTTTTCTGTCTCAAGGAAGGTTTTTTTTTAAATTTATCGTAATACACCAATATTACTTGTAATGCGATGCAGATAGTCTTAATCTGAGGTGGACTACTATGGGTTTGCCAACAAATTTAACGGTTACGGAACACGAGCCGTGCAACGTTGCACGGCTCGTCAAATCAAACTAAGTCTTAAAGTCTGTGGTTTAGTTCAAGCTGGTCTTTCTGTCGGGTATCGTCCTAGTGGGCTGTCCATCTAGCTTTGAGTAGTTGGCTTTCTCGAAAAAATAAAGGGATTGAGGCTATTTGAACTTGTCATTTCTGCCTTGACAGCTCACTAGATTAGAACAGTTTCAACAATAATTCGGAATTATGAATACTCGCTACGCCAGAAGCAAGCTACGTAATTCGTAATTAAAAGGCTTATGCTAGAATCCCCGACTTCTCAAGTCGCTCACTTAAAGGGAATTGGGAATCAAGAGATTGTATAGGAGCTGTCACAGATGCGTATTGTTATCCAGCGAGTAAAATCTTCTCAAGTCGAAGTCGGTGGTATTATTGTTGGCCAAATCGGGAGAGGATTGACTCTCTTAGTTGGGATTGCCAATACAGATACCGAGGTAGAACTTGATTGGATGGCGCGAAAGTGTCTGGACTTACGGCTATTTCCGGGTGATAACGGCAGCACGGATCGTTGGGAAAAATCTGTTCAGGAGATTGGGGGCGAACTCTTGGTCGTCAGTCAGTTTACTCTCTACGGTAACTGTCGTAAAGGACGCCGCCCTTCCTTTACTCAATCAGCAGCACCAGAAACAGCGCAACAGCTCTATGAAACGTTTGTCGAGAAGTTACGGCAAAGTGGCTTAAGGGTAGAAACGGGTCAGTTTGGTGCGATGATGCAAGTCTCCATTGAAAATGATGGGCCAGTGACGTTACTGCTGGAGCAAGAAAATGAGTAGGACATAGCCTTGTTTCCCTGCTTAATTTCCTCAGCAATTAACTTGAAATGTTTACAGGCTCATCAACTGAAGCATGTGTATGCAAAAAAGACAAATCAGCTGTCCTTAAAACAACGGGATTATCACCAATTATCAGAGGTTCTAATTCCTGTAATGAACTCTCTCTACCCAACAAATCTTTACTCATTTCCACATAGAAAATGCTATCTTCAGTCCATTTTTCTGATAAAGTATCAAAGCCTAATTTTTTATAAAATGCTCTCACATTCCCTGGAACATCAATGACCACTTTCGGAATGTGATTTTGCTCAACAATTTCTAGGGCATTTTCCATTAGTTTCTTGCCAATGCCTATGCCTCTAGCTGTAGATAAGACGGCTAGGTTTTCTATCTTGGCTAGCTGACTATCTACATAGCGAATTCTGGCAGTGCCTACTGGCTGTTCATCTAAATAAGCCAAGATATGCTCCACTGTTTTATCGTGTTCGTCAAAGGCTAAGGATGGAGAAATGCCTTCTTCGTCAATAAAAACAGCTGTTCTAATGGCTTGAATGGCCGTCTCTTCTTCAGAGAAAGATACGACTTTCAGGGTAACATTGCTCGTCTGATTCTGGTTCAGAACCATTGCCGCTAAGACCATCGCTGCACCTAACCAACCGCGTACTCCCAGTTTCTCGCCGAGTAGCCAAAAAGAGAATCCTGCTGCAAACATTGGCTCGAAGGTGTAGATGAGCGCTGTCTCGTGGGCAGAAACCCAGTTCTGAGCTACGGCTGGCAGCCAGGTGGTTGCGGCAGTCACTAAAGCAAGGTAGAGAACTGGCAGGAAGTTTGTACCGATCGCCTCAATCTGCCCAATCAGTTCAGGGGCTGTCCAAAGTGAGGCCAGCACCGCTACCACCAACAGCTGAATTGCAGTTAGTGACTGAGATGAGTGGTGTGGCGTGACCGACTCCAGCATCAGGATGTAAGTCGCATAGCTCAAGACATCGCATAACATCCAAAAATCACCGATGCCGAACACTCCACCCTCCCACGACATCACCCCAATGCCGCCTAGCGCTAGTCCGGCAGCGATGAAGGTTCTCACTAGTACGCGCTGACCCAGTAGCTGTCCCAAGAGCGGTACTAGGATGACATTCAGGCTGGCGATAAAGGCCGCCCGATTGGCAGACATCGTCGTCTCAAGGGCGAGCGCTTGGGTTGCTAAAGAGGCAAAGAGTAGAATTCCTAATAGTGCCCCATTGCGCAGCAATCGAGCATTTAAGTCTCGCAAATGCACGGCAAATGCCAGCGTTGCCAAGACGCAACGGATGGCGATCAGTGCCCCTGGCGAAAGGTTGATAACTGTTTCCTTAACGAGCGGGAATGTTGTACCCCAGAGCATGGTTACAGCAACAAGCAGTATGATGCCCTGGGTATGCTGGACTTTTGGTGCGGGAGAAATCATTGCGTTCAGCTATTTTCGGCTTCTTGGCTTTGGTCAGGTGCTTTTTTCTGGAACTCTCTATCTCTCCCCTGCTATAGCAGTCCTATTTGATTGGTGAACAATAACGTAGACACGTATCGGCTTGCCGCAGCGTCCCACTCTAGGGGCTCCAGAACACCCCTGAAATAGAAGAGAGAATTTTACAATTTATTTAGGATTGCTAGGGCAGGTGTCTGTTAAAAACTAGAACACCAGTTCAGTATCAGGGAATCATTTAATAGCGCCACTTAGGCGGTATTGAGAGACTGCATCCCACTATTGCATAAATAGTGTTCTTGTGGAGTGGACTCTTGCTTGCCCTATAACTTTGCTACTCGTTTCGCCTGCCCCATCCGGAAGTTATACTTGTACGCCTTGGAATGCTCCCCAATCAAAATGACATAATTAAAAAATAAGAGAACATTTCTCTCCGATTCCTCTATCAAAAGGGTCTGATTTGTGTTGGCAATGCTCATGTCTCAAAACATTTTGACTTCTTCACCGCCATGTTACTAGGCTTTAAATGTTACCTGAATAAATAGTTCAAAAAATTGAACTCAGGATAGAGCATTAGAAACAAAATTGGATTTATTACTACAACCTATATAGCGCTCTTAATCATTGAGCAGAGGATCTGTCTTTCCTCATGAACTCCCTCTGCGTTCTCTATGACGCTGTGGGATGCTACGGCAAGCCGCTACGCCTCTACCTTGATGATTCTCACAAATCGAATAGCATGACTATAGTCAAAAATTGGGTAATGGGTAATAGCCAGTAAATTCCCCCTTACCCATTATCGGCATTTATTGGTAGCCGTAATCTAGCAAAACGCTATCAATTGTCATAAATCCGAGCTTCAAGCGCTTCTGGATACTCTTCGCAGTACTCGTCGAAGGCCGTTTTGTCAACTTTCCGAGATCGTTGATGAGCCGCTTCGGCTTGCATCTCCTCAACAACATCCCAAGCCACCGCGCACTCAGGAGAAGTCGGCCCTTTCTCAGCACAAATAGCGCGTGCGTTCTCAATAGCTTCGTGGATTTTGCTCTCAAAGAAAACTTCTTTGGGTTGTTCCACGAAGTCACTCTTGGTGAGGATGTCGGTTACTGAAATGATACCGAGCAGTTTATCTTTGATGACCGGAGCCCGTCGGATACCGCTATTGGCAAACAATCGTGCTACGTATTCCACACCTAGGTCAGCATTGACAACAATGCAGGGCTTGGTCATAATTTCGTAAACCCGCACGTTCTTGGGGTCTTTGCCAAAAGCTGCCACCTTGTATACAATGTCTGTCTCGGTGACGATGCCGTAGGCATCTTGGTCATGGCGACGCTCCACAATTAAGGCTCGTAAACTCTTCTCCTTCATCAAGTCCACCGCCTGAGCCACCGTTGCGGCACCGCGAATGGTGACTACATCCTTGGTCATGATGTCTGCTGCTTTCATCATGGTCTTTACCCTAGAATCTTGGATTCGTTGTTTGTGATGGGTTAAGGGGGCTGGGGAAAATGCCTAGGAAAATATACTTAGTTACAGCCCCCAGTCACTTAACTTACACCCAATCCGGGACGATTAGCGTAACTCGTAAACTACTTTCACCATTGATTCACCGGGTACGGGTTCGAGACGGAAGCCGAGTTTTTCACAAACGCGCTGCATCGCTCGATTTTCGGAGAGAATTTCAGCTGTGAGGTAGTGCAATTTTTCGTCTTTCCCGACTTCGAGGAGACGGCGCAGCAATTCTGTACCTAGGCCTTTGCACTGGAAGCGATCGCTAATCAACATCGAGAATTCCGCTTCATCCCTGCCATGCAATTTGCTCAAACGAGCCACAGCAATCATCTTGGGTTCGCCAGTTTGCGGGTCTTTGGCTAGCGCAATCAGTGCCATCTCGCAATTGTAGTCAATGAAGCACAGCCGGGCAAGGCGATCGTGGGCAACTCTGGTTTGCAACTTAATCAGATGAAAGTAACGAAGATAAACACTTTCCTCGGATAGAGTTTCGTGGAACTTGACGGATAGGGGTTCATCCTCCGGACGAATCGGACGAATCTTCACCTGGGTGCCATCTTTGAGTGTCCAGTTGGACACATACTGAATTGGATAGGGACGAATCGCGCTCTGGGGTAGCTTGTCTTCTGGGGTTTCCGGGGAATGGAGTACCACACGAGCATCAAGGGTGATTAATTGTTCGGGAGAAGCCAGCAGCGGATTGATGTCAATTTCCTTAATCCAACGTTGCTCAACCACCAACTGACTAAAGCGAACGAGCAATTGCTCCAACGCTACCAAATCTACAGGCGATCGCCCCCGCACTCCTTGAAGCGCCTTGTAGATTTTGGTCTGTTCCATCATCCGCCGCGCCAGAGTTGTATTGAGCGGTGGTAGCGCCAAGGCTCGGTCTTTAAACACTTCCACCAACTGTCCACCGCTACCAAAGAGGATCACAGGGCCGAATTGAGGGTCTGGACTACTGCCGACGATCAGTTCGTATCCGTCCAATTTCAGCATCGGCTGAACCGTAACACCCAAGAAATCTTCAGCACTCGCTTTTAACAGTACCGATGATGCGATCGCCTGATAGGCTTTTCGCACCGCTTCGGCCTCCAGTAAATTTAGCTGAACGCCGCCTACATCAGTTTTATGGGTAATCGTTTCAGAATAGAGCTTGAGAACAACGGGATATCCCATCTGATCCGCTAGCTGCACAGCCTCCTCTTCGGACTTGGCAATCCGGGTGTCCACAGTTGGAATTTTATAAGCTTCGAGCAGTTGCTTCGATTCAAACTCAGTGAGCAGAGTGCGACCCGATTCCCATACAGTGCGAATAATGGCTCTGGCTCTAGCACGGTCTGGAGCATCTTCATCCCCTTCCCCTGGTAATACTGGGGTTTCGTATATGCCCCGCATGTTATAGGCATATCGCCACATGTAGTTAAACACACGGGCGGCGGCGTCCGGGAAGGGAAGTGTGAAAATTTTGGCATTGTTGAGAATTGCCTCTCCAGCCGCCACCTCGATTCCTCCCATCCAGCTAGCGAGGATTGGCTTAACAGGCAGAGAACGTTCCTGTAACATTTCTACAAACTGCTTCGCTGTCTGGGTCGGGTCGGTCATGGATTGCGGGGTGAGGATTGCCAGCAGTCCATCGCTATTCGTGTCTTGCAGTGCGATCGCGCAAGATTTAGCATATCGATCTGGATCGGCATCCCCTAAAACATCAATCGGGTTATTGTGACTCCAATGGGGTGGCAATATCTGATTGAGCGAGTCCTGGGTTTGAGGTGACAACGGTGCTAATTCACCCCCTTCTGAGATGAGTGCATCCGTTGCCAGTACGCCAGGGCCACCCGCATTAGTCACAATGGTTAGGCGTTTTCCCTTGGGACGTGGCGATTTGGCTAGCACCTCCGCCATGTTAAAGAGATCGTCAATCATGTGAACCCGCAACACCCCACTGCGCCGGAACGCGGCATCCAGCACCTCATCACTACCCGTGAGCGCCCCCGTGTGGGAGGCCGCCGCAGCGGCAGCGGCCTCTGTGCGACCTGCCTTAATCACAATAATGGGTTTCGCCAGGGCGACTTCTCGCGCTGCCGATAAAAATGACCGTGCATCTCCGATTGATTCCATGTAAATGACGATGCTGCGGGTTGCTGGATCATCACCCAGGTAGTAAATCAGGTCGCCCCAGTTAACATCGAGCATAGAGCCGATAGACATGAAGGCACTGAAGCCCACATTCTCACGGAAGCTCCAATCTAAAATCGACGTACACAGCGCGCCACTTTGGCTAATGAAGCCCACATTTCCCGGTCGCGCCATCCCATTCGCAAACGTCGCATTAAGACCAGTTACGGGACTCATCACACCCAAACAATTGGGGCCGATAATCCGCATGTTGCCGCGACGGGCTTTTTCCAGAATTTGCTGCTCTAATTCAATTCCTTGCTCTCCAACCTCCTTAAAACCCGCAGAGATGATAATTGCTCCCTTAACGCCTGCCTCTACGCATTCTCCAATCACACTCGGTACGGTATGAGCCGGTGTCACGACGACGGCTAAATCGACAGGCTCAGGCACCGCCCCTATGCTAGGATATGCTTTTATTCCCAAGACACTGGGACGTTTGGGATTAACCGGGAAAACAGTTCCCCCAAAGGGATTGCTAATTAAATTCCATAACAGAGTGCGTCCAACGCTGCCAGCTTTTTCAGTTGCACCAATCACAGCGACGTTCTTAGGCGCAAAGATCGCATCGAGGGGTTGGCGCTCATAGCGCAGAACGTCATGAGCTGGATCGGTAGTTTGCAATAAGTTTTTTGACATCGTTCATCCCTGAACTCACATTTGTGTCAGTGATTAGGGTTGGGTTGTGTACCTGCCCTAGTGAAAGACTATTGATTTCTTGTAGCGCTACACCTCTTCTAATTTACTCCCAGTTTTGCTAAAGCTCAGTAAAAATGCTTACTGAGACCTCTGGCACAATAGTGATAGCGGCTGCTCCGCAAGAACAAGCAATTCCTAAAAGACTCCATGACGACTGTTACTTCTCAAGAAATTGCTCAGTTTCGCACTGAGTTAGCCAATAATCCCGAAGCAATGAGAGCGCTGGATGCGATTGAAGATTGTGAAGGAGATTTGGAAGATGCTGCGATCGCATTAGCCATCCGCGTCGGACAGCAACCTCAAAGAGATAATGCCGAGTGGTTAGATGCTTTAGCTCGGAAATGCCGTGCTGTGATTTGTCAGAAGGAATTTCGCGACGACTTACTCAATGGCTCCTATGCACCGATGGTTAGATACCTCGCCGAGACGCCTCTACTTCCGTCCATCCTGGCAACGCCTGTATTGATGTATGTGGTTCGCCAAGGCATTAACCATTTTTGTGAGCCCCTGGATTCCCAATTCTGAATCCTGCCCTGTTCAGGGATTTCCCAAAAATTAAGTTATCCAATCTTGTAGAGCAGGCGTCGCACTGGGCTGCACCGAGCTGCGCGAACATCACTAACGCCTGCTACTACGTTTAACCGCAACTCGATATCACTAAAGCTCCAGTTCCCCTCAAGCCTATTCCCACGCTTCTACGAAGAGCCTCTCAATGTTCAGCCAATTGGCTCAAATTTTTGCGCAATTTATCGGATGCATACTTACAGGGGCTAATTGTACCATCGAGTGAACTACATAGCCTTTGACTGAGCAATGTTCATTTAACCAAATATCCATTTGTAGATTGGCAACTCAGTACTTGAGGTAGCTTCATCTCAGCAGTGTCATGTTTTTATGTTCAAAATTAATTCTCTGTCCAGCGATAAATAAGTGTCTATCGGCTCAAAATACTGAATCAGAAATTTGTAGCTGACTGCGTCTAGTTAGCTCACAGCAAAGCTTTACAAATCCTTGATAAAGTTGCTGAGATAAGAAGAGACGAAGTTTATATAGAATCGGCGCTTCAGCCGCTCATCAACTTTCAGGGTCGAGATTGCAATATAAAACTTCGGTAAACAGGGCAGTTAAAGCTAGACATGATATAGGGATACTATGCGAATATCTACACAAGAACTTCGGCAATGAAATTCCAGAGTAGCAACCCCTAAGCACCGATCGAAGATTTGCCATAGTAAATGTTTGTTGTTTGTTCTAACACCGAAATAACTATGTTGAACACAAAAATTTTAGACAAAAGAAATATGGCAACGTTCTACTATTTTGCTTATGGTTCGTGTATGTGTCCGGTAGACCTAAAGCGATCGCTCGGTGAAAAAACTCATGATTATGTGGTTGGCCCTGCAACGCTCAAAGGCTATCGACTGGGTTTCTATTGTTACTGCGAAAAGCGCGATTGTGGTGTACTCGATGTTGTCGAAGACCCCAAGAGTTCTGTAGAAGGAGTACTGTATCGACTACCTTGGCGGCTGAGCATTAACCTCGATCAACGTGAATGCGTTCACGAAGGTCGATATAAGCACGAAATGGTTGATGTGACAATCCAAGGTCAGCGTTACAAAAATGTTCGCACCTACGTGGTGATTGACAAGACATCAGAAGAATTTGCACCCAACGACTGGTACTTCAACGTTGTCCTCCGAGGTGCTGTCACTTCTGGACTACCGGAGCAATATTGCTGGAACTTGTTTAATCACATGCACCAGCTGCAACAGCAGCAATTGGCAACCCGGAGGTGGCAAGCCGCAGCCGCCTAGTGGGTTCTTGAACTGTACTGTAGGCAGTCGATACCCTTGTACATCTGTCGCAACCGTGCCAACTGCCTAATGATTCACTGACCGTTTTCCGATCGCATCCACCTTTATACCCAAGAGAAACGACCAAGGAGTATTCAATGCAGTTAATCCAAAGACAGAGTATCAAGGCTATCCAACCTAAAAACGACGTTTTTCAATGTCCAGAAGTTCTAGGTGCCCAACACTCCGTTCCTCTGCTTGATGGTCGCTATGTTCCTCAAATCTTCCTGGATAATGGAGCCAGCACCAAACCGTTTCGAGTGGTTAGCGACTTTATCCGAGAGATTGAGACCTACTACTCCAATATTCATCGCGGCACCGGCTTTGACTCCCATTTTTGTACAGAGCGTTACGAGGAAGCACGGCGCATTGTTGGAGAGTTTGTCGGTTGGGATAGTGAGCGGGATGTCGTTATCCCAGTGCGTAACACCACAGAAGGGATGAATCTTCTGGCGAACACCATTCAGTTTGCTCCTGGCGATCGCGTCCTGACCACCATCTTAGAACACCACAGCAGCGACCTCCCCTGGCGTAACAAAGCTAAGGTCGAACATCTGCCCATCAACCATGAGGGACAAATTGACCTCAAGGAGCTAGAACGCCGCTTAGATCCCTCAAGAGGCAGAGTGCGGGTTGTCACCATGACCGGTGCTTCCAACATCCTCGGCTCCGTTCTCCCGATTCACGAAATTGCTGCCCTTGCTCACAAGTATGGAGCCTTAATGGTCGTGGATGGTGCCCAGTTGGTGCCCCACCGCCGTGTGAACATGAGACCTCATACCGATCCAGGTCACATTGACTTCATCGTTTTCAGTGGTCACAAAATGAACGCCCCTGCTGGGGTCGGAGCAGTGGTGGGACGGCGCGACATCTTCGCCGCCTCTGCACCCTATCAACCCGGTGGCGGAACCGTGGCTTCAGTCAGTACCAATAGCGTCACATGGGCGGCTCCCCCCGATCGCAACGAAGCAGGAACCCCCAATATTCTGGGTATGCTAGCGTTAGCTCGCACAATTCAGGTACTCGAAGCAGTCGGAATGGATAAAGTAGAGGCTCATGAGCGTCACCTCACCTCTCTACTCTTACGAAAGCTATCTGGCATTCCCCAAGTCAAAATCTTAGGTTCCCGCGACCCGGAAGCCACAGAAAATCGCGTGGGAGTTGTCACCTTTACAGTTGATGGAGTTCCTCACGGCCTAGTCGCGGCGATTCTCTCCTACGAGTCGGGCATTGCGGTACGCAACGGTTGCTTCTGTGCTCAGCCTCTGATGAAGCGCCTCCTCAAAGTAGAAGAAACTTGTACCTGTCCTTCTGAAGAAGAAATTGCAGCCAGTCGGGGAGACCGCCACAACGTTCCGGGAGCCGTTCGAGCCAGTCTGGGAATTCACAACACGGAAGAGGAAATCGAAACCTTGGTTGAAGCGATTTCCCGCATTGCCCAGAAGCAGTGGCAGGGCAACTACGAGCAAGATGCAGCCACAGGAGACTATTTACCTCAAGGCTTCCGCTTCGACTTCTCCTACCTCCCCGGTTTCTCTACTGAGCCGACGATTCACAGCTATGCTCCGACATCCGATTGCGATCGACACCTGAAACTGGTTAACCGCTTACCGTTGGTTACAGTTGCAGGAATCGGAGCCTTATTGACAACCATTTGGGCTTGCTTTGCCTAATTCAGTCATACTCCTTGGGTAAGGTGCATCCCTAAACTAGGTCATGCGAGAGAGGGATTATAGGCTTGACCAGTTAGGGATGCTTTCTTCTTATCTATGGACAATGAATGATATCGCAGTCGCCAAGGCGATTAGGACAAATGGTTCAAAGCTAATTGCCAATCCCAGCTTTTGAAATGTCCTAATGGTTGTGGCGGTTGCTATACCAAATCCGGCTTGCGAAATTCTTTAATAAGTTGGCTTGCTGCAACACAAGTCTTTGAAAATCTAATTCCAGGGCGTAGAAAGTCAACCAGAGTAGCGATCGCCTTCTTATTTCCATAGTTGATTTCTCCCAAAACCCAGGCAACTGCTCAACGAAGATGCTCATCCTGGGGAAAATTCTTTTAAGCAAATTCATTGAATGGTTGGTGGATAAATGCTATCAGGGAATTTTAGTTTCCTTCTTTGAGCCATCAGGCATAATCGCACCTTCAAGGAAAGCACTACTAAGTTCAAAAATGCTCACTTTAGCATCTTTTAGATTTGCACCCGTTAGGTAGGCACCCTCCAGGTTAGCACCACTCAAACTAGCATTCCTCAAATTGGCACCGCTTAGGTTGGCTTGTTTCAAGTCCGCACAAATCAGGTTAGCGCTACTGAGGTTGGCACTACTGAGGTTAGCCTTATTCAAGCGAGCAAAACTCAGCTTGGCATGACTGAGATTGGCCCCAGCAAGTTTAGCGTAACTGAGGATAGCATTATCGAGGTTGGCGTGGCTCAGATTGGCATTACTGAAATCGGTTTTATTCAAATTGGCTTGACTCAGATTGGCGTTAGGGAGATTAATATCTACTAACTCTGCACCAGGAGCATTTAAACCTCTCAAGGAAACCTTATCCTCATTCAAATCTTGGAGTGCCAGAACTCTTGCATAGCTAACTTTTACATCGTGGGCTGCATCAATCGTGCTCCAAGCTTGGTAGTGAAATTGTTTTCTGCGATCAGGAGCTTCCTTAATGAATAGAATTACGGCAACGACCAGACTGAGAGCATCAGAGCCTTCTAGAATTTTCGCAAGCAGAGAATTCTCATGCGCGCTCACATAAACTACGATGAACAAGACAGCTGAAACAGTAGCGATTAACCATGCTGGTTGTGTCCAGAAAGTGTCTGTGATTTTACCCAAAAGCTGTTTGAGGATTCCACCCCACTGCTTTTCGGATAATTGGGATTGAACTTGCTGGTAACTGTTGGTGATTTTCCCTTGAATTTCTTTGAGGATTTCACCATCCCACTGAATTAATACTATAGGCTTTTTCTGTTGTTCTGCTTGGGGCTGACGTGGCTTGGATTCGTTTGGTAGTTCTGCTTTTAATTCTGAAGGCTTCTTAATGGTTGCTACTTTTTCATCTCGGATCACTGTTGCTGGAGATTCTGCACCTACACCTTTTAACATCAGAGCGGTAATCGCACTGAAGGCATCTACCCATGCTTGCTTAACTTCAGGAGTCCAATCTTGCTGTAGATACTGCTCAAATGTAGAAAGCAGTGCTTCTCCAACGGCGGGATAATAATTAGCAATTGCTCCATAGCCAACGTGTCTGCCTCCCAGAGCGTTGAGTACTGGCCCTAAAGCTTCTGGATGGCGGAGATTTTCTACTACCAAGACCAGAGAATTAAGCAGCTTTTTCTGTTGGTTTACCATATCGGTTTTGGCAAACAGCGGTTTCACTTCTGGGTAAAGTTTAAACAGGTTCTCATAGAAGCTAGCTGCAAATTCTTCAGCGCGAGGTTTAACTTTTTCAAAACTGCTTTCGAGTAACTCTACGGGTAACTCTTTTGAGTGTTGTTGTGCAACTTCCTCTAGATTGTGTACAGCAGGTGGGGGGGGTGGTGCTGTCGCTACCTGTTTTTCTGGAATTTCTCTTGTCTTTAATTGAACTTCTTCTGGTGCATAATTTACACCTGCACCGTTTAACATCTGAGCGGTAATCGCACTGAAGGCATCTACCCATGCTTGCTTAACTTCAGGAGTCCAATCTTGCTGGAGATACTGCTCAAATGTAGAAAGCAGTGCTTCTCCAACGGCGGGATAATAATTGGCAATTGCTCCATAGCCAACGTGTCTGCCTCCCAAAGCGTTGAGTACTGGCTCTAAAGCTTCTGGATGGCGGAGATTTTCTACTACCAAGACCAGAGAATTAAGCAGCTTTTTCTGTTGGTTTGCCATATCTGTCTTGGCAAACAACGGTTTCACTTCTGGGTAAAGTGTAAACAGGTTCTCGTAGAAACTGGCGGCAAATTCTTCAGCGCGAGGTTTGATCCGCTCGAAACTTTGCTCTAAAAGTTCAACATTTAAATACATATTTTGTCCCTAGATTTAAAGTTGAGTTTACCCATATCTTAAGACATGGGTTTCTGGACTATCTGGCTCTTACTAATGCTTTTTACAAAGTTTCTAGAGGTGCAGAATTTTTTCCTGCACCGTTTAACATCAAAGCGCTAATTGCTGCAAAGGCATCTATCCACGCTTGCTTATTAGATCGGCTAAGGCTTGATATTACAAACTCAAATTTTCCAATTCTTGCCACACGGTAGCCATAAACTCCCCTGCATCCTTTATGCCCATCTCTCCCAACGCTTTCCACTCCTCAGTACTGTAATCCAAATCCAGTCCCATCACGTCTTGAGTCCAATAAGGTAAATTAGATGGGTTTTCCATTAGCTCACAGGTCATCTTTATGATTTCTGCTCCTGAAGTATTTTTTCTAGCCTTTGCCACCAAACAAAAGGAAAGCAATTTAGCCAAATTGCTTTCTGGTGGAATCGATATCAGAAAAGCCATGTTTTGTACTAGTAGGAACTTGTCTAACTTCATGGTGATTTATTCCTGTTAATACTTGGGATGTACTTAAGTAAGATATTTTTGGGGTGGGCAATGCTCATGCATGCTCGTGGTATCTGATTTACGATTATTTGGTCAGCATTGCCTACCCGACAAATACTAGAGTTGTTGAACTTTGCTAATTAGCTCTTTCGGGGATGGTGTAATGTCCATTAATCTCAACCCTAGCAATCATCAATTATCTTCAAGCTGCGGATACAGCAGCAGGGACAACGTTAAGATTGGCAACCAAGCCATACGTTGATACATACTCTTCTAATTCGGCTAAATCGACTGTGCCATTTTTATCGGAGTCAAGAATATTGAAAAGATAATCAGTGATGTACTTCCTGACTTCTTCAGAGCTACGTTCGCCTGTCGTCATATCTTCAATTAGCCCCAACAGTTCCATAATTTCGGCTCTATTAAGCGACTTACTTCCATCCGTATCCAATTGATGGAACAGCTTTTTGACATCTTCTGTTGCCACTCTCGAAGAACGCAGTGTTTCTCTCAAAATGTCATTGCCAAATGCATTCATGAACAATATCTGCTCGATGAGGGGTATGCAGAAGAACCCTAGCGATGCCCAAAAAATTGCATACTTCACATCGGCAGCGATCGCATTAACTCCAATGAACAGAGCTGCCCAAAGGAAAAAGTTTGGATTGACAAGCAGGATATACGCATCCTGAGCTTCTGCCTTGTTTAACTTGCCCTGTGTAAATCTTGAAGTGAGTACAGCCAAGAGGCGCATTAAGATAAATACTAGGGTGGCAATTGCCAGTTGTTGCAGACAAGCTAGCGATCGCGCCGTATCCGTGGAGGAAAATAGGTCGCTTAGGAATGTTGCTGGAGTAAACTGAAACCCTGTTACCAATGCCATTAAAGCGACAGCCAGCACTCCGATAAATTTCCAGTTCTTACTGTGATGGTTGGATTCCACAGGAGATTGAGCACGCCAAAACTGGGCAATTGCTCCCGGTATCGCCAGACCAACAATCAGAATGACACCAAAAAAGATCAGGCTGGAATCGTTAATCGGTAAGTTGGCAACCCTCAATGTAGCAAGCAGCGCAATAGGAGCGATAATTGATAACGTCCTAGACAACACAGCCGAGGGATAAAGATTACCGCCCCAGAGTACCGATAAAACTGGGGAAGTAAGCGCTGGCGGCACCATCCAAAACAGCACCCACAAAACTTTGTACAAATCGGCAGGGCTTTGATACAAGAGTCCAGAAAATATTAAAAATAGCCCAACTCCCCATCGAGCCAACATCCATAAGTAGACGACAGACTTCACCGTTGGAGTTACTTTGCGTTTACTTGCGGCAAAGTCAATGTCCAGGTACGTATAAAACGTTGATGCGGCAAGACAGGCAACGATTATCGCTCGAAATAGCTCTGAGGGAATCCCTGCTTGTGAGGCGCTTACTGCCCTTACCAAGCTTCCCAGCAAGAAGGCAGCAGCGTAGATCAAAATCGCCCACATAATGGAAAGATCGTTGATTTCTTTACGCAGGGCAGCGGCACCACCGGATTCCTTGTCGCGAAACTTGACTAGCTCCTCTTGACTGAGAGCTTTACCATTCGGGAGTTTCAAGTGTTTATAAGCTGTTGGTGGTAACCCACTTAAATAAAGTGCTAAAGGCTCCAATACATATTGGTGGCACACCACCAAAACCGTTTCACCCCGTTGCAAGTGCGGTACAACCTTCTCTTCGTAGAAACGTGCCGCGCGATCGTAAACTTGTGCAATTTTCTCACCAGCCGGAGGTGCTTCGTTGTGTGAATGCAACATTTCCTCGAAGCCTTCGTAGCCGAGGGCAAGACGCAGCAGATTCAGGTTACGTCCCGCAAAAATGCCAAAGGATTTTTCGCTAATTCGATGGTCGATCTGAACGGGGATATCGGGTGACTTCAGCGCCTGACTTGTCTCCAGGGCGATTTCACAGGTTTGCCGCGCACGCCTCATATGAGAGACATATACGGCGTCAAACTTCACACCTTTATTCTTAATGTCAGTACCTGCACGGCGTGCCTGCAACCGACCAAATGCTGTGAGGTCAACATCGAGTACCCCTGCAAAAATGTTGCGTTCATTGCTAGTACTTTCACCATGCCGAATAAAGTACACCTTTCCTGGCAGATTATCTGTTCTTTCAGATGCTCCTGAAACTAGGCTAGTAGAGCCGTCATTCGTTCTTGTCATGAATTTTTAATAGCTTAAAGCCAAAAATCTTGAATCTGATACAAAACTCAACCTTAAAAGTCATCAAAAATTTTTCTCTGATAGCGGATGCTAAAGAGAGAGGGGGACTTCTTGACAAATGCTAGGAACACACGATCTCTTCTCCTGAAGGTTTTATCTCTTCAGGTTCAGATTTAATTAATAAAAAGCTTTGATGACATTATGAACAGAAGCTTTTTGCGCATAAAATCATTTTGCTCAGAATATAGTACTCCAAAAGACATAAAAATAACTCAGCCATTTTGCTGAGTTATTTCATTTTCTGTCTGTTGAGCCATACTTACCGCTTTGCTTCGCGCTTCTATAATTTGACCGAGCTCACGCTCCAAGATTGGTTGACGTTCAATCATGAGATTTACAGCATCTGAGTACATGGCAGGAACTTGCAAATCGTCAACGGCGGCGACTGATACCGGACTCGGTTCCCCACTAAACAGTGCCATCTCGCCAAAGAACTCACCACGCAAGATAGTCATTACCTCCAAATCCATGCCAAACTCGGTCGTGACGGTGACTAGAGCCTGACCCGCAATTTCTTCTAGGAATCAGAAAACGCTATAGAGCAAAAATCCGTGAAAATACGGACTGAAAAACCATTACACATTTTGTACAGTCAACACATCTGTTGCGATCGCACAGTTGACCCCCTAGAACAGTAGGTTTTGAGCAGGGAGTGGAATATGGTTTTTGGCTCAAGCTCGTTTATCCTCCACGAACACTCATACTCAGCGCTAGCCTTCATGCCCCACGGAGTATGCTACCTCTGGAAGCCAATCATAATGGGGATGCATCTCACCTCAGACTTATTGATCGCCCTAGCCTACTATTCAATTCCCCTCATGCTGGTCTACTTTGTTCGCCAGCGACAAGATTTACCGTTCAACTGGATTTTTCTGCTATTCGGTAGCTTCATCGTTGCCTGCGGCACGACCCATTTAATGGAAATATGGACGCTGTGGCACCCAAATTATTGGTTATCTGGCTTTCTCAAAGTCATTACTGCCGCTATCTCGGTAAGTACGGCAATCATAATGGTTCCGTTGATTCCCAATGTACTGGCTCTTCCTAGCCCCGCACAACTGGAAGCGGCTAATAGAAAACTAGAAAGCGAAATCGCCGAACGCCAGCAAGCAGAAGAGGAATTGGCACAATACCGCCGCCACCTTGAGGAACTCGTAGAAGAGCGCACGGTGGAATTAACCCAGACTAATGAATATTTACAGCAGGAAATTGCTGAACGTCAGAGAGCAGAGGAAGCTCAGCAGCAAGCTGAAGCGAATTACCGTAGCATCTTTGAGAATGCCATAGAGGGCATTTTTCAAAGTACACCGGATGGGCGATATATCAGTGCTAATCCGGCACTCGCGCAAATCTATGGCTACGCCTCTCCTGAACAATTGATATCGTCTATTACGAACATCGCCAAGCAAATTTATGTTCACTCCGATACTCGGAGTGAATTTGTTCGCTTGATGGAAAAAAATGATACGGTATCGAGGTTTGAAAAAAAGGTGTATCGCCGAGATGGTCGCATAATCTGGACGTTAGAAAACGCTCGTGCTGTTCGCACGGCTCAAGGAACATTACTCTACTACGAAGGCTCCGTCGAAGACATTACCGATCGCAAGTTATCAGAGGAGCAGTTAAAAGAGAGTGAAAAAAAACTGCGGCAAGTGATTGATTTAGTTCCTCATTTCATTTTTGCTAAGGATAAAGATGGACAGTTTATTCTTGCCAACAAAGCAATGGCAGAAGCTTACGGAATATCAGTCGAGAAGATACTCACCTGCAAAGATGAAGACCTGATAAAATCCACCCAAGAGGCTGATCAATTCCGGCAAGCTGATTTGCAAGTGATCGAAAGCGGCAAGCCTCAACACCTTCCCGAAGAATTTCTAACAGATGCTAGAGGAAATGTCCGAATCGTTCAAACCACAAAAATTCCTTTCTTTGTTGCAGGTTCAGAGGCACCAGCCGTTCTAGGCGTAGCCATAGACATTACAGAGCAAAAGCAAGCTGAACTCGCGTTAAAAAAGCAATTTCAGCGAGCCTTAATGCTTAAGCAGATTACT
>NZ_DATNPA010000597.1:0-5020 GCF_036703385.1 Allocoleopsis sp.
AACTAGCTATCATATATATCTCTCTGGGTTTGACAACTTATGCAATAGTCGTTTCGATCAGAACAGGAGTAAATCCTTATCTGTTAACTTAGGACTATTTCCACTCAAGATTTATTGGCTTAATTTTTCTTGTTCTCAGCACGAGATTTTTGGGCTGTAAGCCTGATTTGTCGCCCCAGTTTCCAGGGAGATCAAACCACTGAGGACCCATTGAGAACAGCTAACTGCTGATTTAGTTGCTCAGTCAGCCAGGTTGAAAAACACTCATTGAGCAACCGCTGACGCATGGGGGCGTCTAGCTGGGCTGGGATAAACTTTTCTAAGCGTACAATCACCACCCATTCTCCGAGACGTGTTGGTGGGCTAAGTTGACCG
This sequence comes from Allocoleopsis sp., assembly GCF_036703385.1. NCBI lineage: Bacteria > Bacillati > Cyanobacteriota > Cyanophyceae > Coleofasciculales > Coleofasciculaceae > Allocoleopsis > Allocoleopsis sp. The sequence continues at coordinate 376 of NZ_DATNPA010000597.1, forward strand.
GGTTTACTTAAACGTAGGATTTGAGCGATCGCAGGGTGTGGTGTACTTAGCTCAACGGGGCCGATCAAACCACCCGTCTCAGCTTCTGGCCCTTGGGAATACTCTCGTGCTACATCAGCAAAAGACTGTTCTGCTTCCTGAATCCGAAAAAACAGTTCTTGGATCGTCCCTGGGTCTTGAGAGCGAATTAAAGAGTATATTACCCGGTCTAATTGACCTTTACGGCCTAGGAAATAGGATTCTAGTTTGTTTGCCCAAGTGGCTTGTTTGAATTTTTCAACTTTTACCCCCCGAATCGCTAAGGCTTCGACTTGTTCTACCGTCATTTGCCGCTGCTGTGCCCAAGCTTGTTTAGCGTCCTCGCTGGCAATCTGATTTTGCTCAAAGAACTGCTTACGAGCTTGAGTTGTCTCTTCCTCCGTGCAAGTGATTGACGCGATCGCCTGATCGATAATGAGTTCGCGCAGCAAGGGTGCTAGCAGTTGGTAGCCAGCCAAGAGAGGAATAATCTCTTCGCCTGTTATTGTGCGATCGCCTACTCGCAAAATTGCATCCCTAGTAGAAATTTCATTCTCTGTCAAGTAAGTTAAATCCCAATCACGGCATACAACCCCTATTATGGGTAAAGTTCCTCGATTTTTCCTGACTTTGTTAAAAAATTTTTCAAAAAATTAAACGGTGTTAGTCAAATGTCAATACCTCTAAAGAAGCAAACTGCGGCTAACTCACGCGTCCTCGCCCATCACTGATCAGAGTTCGGAGTGAGGAAATGGAACAGTAGGTTTCAGTTCTACCCTTCAAACTGTCAGAAGAAGTTTACGAACTGTATCAGTGGAGTAACGGTGCTTTCTTAGCTAAATCGGGCATTCATCCCACGTCTCACCTGATAGGGGAGCATTTGCCTATAAACTAGAGCGCCAAGAAGGCAAGTTGGTAGAAGTTGACAGAATTTTTCCCAGTTCTAAAAAGTGTTCGTGCTGTAGTCATGTTGTTGATGAGTTGCCGCTTGATATCAGGGAGTGGGATTGTCCCTCCTGTGGCACTCATCACGACAGAGATGGCAATGCAGCGTTGAACATCACAACAGAAGGCATTCGGATAATGACTATGGGCGGAGGGAGCTTAAAAATTTTTTTCCCCCCTGCTCCGGAGCTCTCTGACCTCAACTACCCGCATTCATCACCCTCTCACAGGTCAAAACCAAAGCCGGTAACGTCGGCGAAACAATCTGCTCATTCCCCTGAAAAACCCGCTCCTCATACAACCCTTCCACCCATTCCAACACCGTAACCCGCCCTTGCATAGGGTCAACAATCCAATACTCGGCAATTCCCCGCGCTGCATATTCAGAACGCTTATAACGATAATCTCGGTCGATACTTTCCTTCCCCGAAGACACCACCTCAACCACCAACAGAGGCGGTGGCATATCCATCATGACAGTAGACCGACTCGCACCCTCTAACGCCGTTGCCAGTTCCTCAGACAGCACCATCAAATCTGGGAAGCGCGTCGTTGCCCGTACACCACTCACCACCATTTCTGTCTTCTGAGTCAACCGATAAGGAGGAATACCCTGTTGCGAAAAGCAGATCAGTAAGAACATTGCAATTCGTCTGTTGAGTTCACTTTCTGGCGGCATAACAACCAACTCCCCATTCACCAGTTCGTAGAGGGTATCCGTCCCATCGTCAAAGTTAAGATACTCCTCAAGGGTCATTTTCTCGGATGTGAGCATCATCATTGCCCTGCCTTTGATAAAGATATATCTCGTGTTTACTATTATCTCTAGACTACACAGCGAACGTTTCAAAATGCGATCGCATAACTTTTACAAGAGTCGCTACGGGACAATGAAGGATAAGTAATATGATGTCCGGCAAATCAACCACAATCGATGTAGGGACGGGTTTAAGCAATCAGTTAGTTTGACACACCGATAATTCTCAATCAAAACCCGCCCTCCAACTTGGTTTTATTAAGGTTAATCAACCGGACATGATATAAGTAGACAAAATTCAATGTAAGGTGGGCATTGCCTATCGAAATCCTGTGTCTTCTACCTCCAGAGAATCATAGGCAATGCCCACCCTACTAGTTGGTTGTATTTATTTGTGTCCATCTACTTAAGGCGGTCAGCGATCAGCTCAGAGAATTTTGTCTGTAAGCAACTGTGGGGCTAGCTTTGACTTTATTGGCTTACGTCGAACTCAGGTAATGACGGATGTAGGCAATCCCAAAGGGCCACGAGTCACGCCCAGCTGATTTTGCAGCTTGAGTTCTCGCCACAGTTGAGAACCTGTAATTTCCCCTTGCAGCAGTTGGCGGTAACGAGCAATGGTTTGAGTTACTTGGTTAGGTGTCTCACTGACAAATTCAAGTCGGAAGTAGCCTACCCCTAGCGACTGTAAACGCTGTACGTATTCTGCCCCAGTTTGGGCGGTGCCGTTAAATACAGTATTTCGACAACCCGCATCCGCTTGCAGGATATGTTCCGTGCCTACCCGATCGCGCAACTTCACCTGATGTTTCTCGCAGGGGCGTCCGCAGTTGGTGTAGTCTGTCCCCGTTGATAGAAAGGCACAGAATACGCAATGCTCCATATGAAACATGGGCATGTGCTGATGGATGGTCACTTCCAACCACTGGGGCGGGCAACGGGTGAGCAAGTCTTCTAATTGATTGATGTTCAAATCGTAGGATGCCGTCAAGCGTTCCAGTCCAAATTGTTGCTTAAAGTAATCTGCCGTTAAAGAATTAGCAACATTGAGGGAGAAATCCCCAATACAGCGATCGGCGGCAAAAAACTGGAGATGGTCATAGTTTCGCACTAGATAGCCATCTGCATCACAGGATCGCACTTGCTGCAATATATAGTTCTCTCCAGGTTTGCTAATCCGAGGTGGCGCAACCCAAATGCTTGGTTTGGTACTGCTTTGATGGTCACGAACCAACTGTACGGCTTTCCGGTAGGCACGGGGGTCTTCAAATTCACAGTAGAGGATTTCGATTCCTGCCTGGAGTGCCGCTTGCAGTTGCTCCAGGTTTCGTACCAAAACGATCAGAGAGGGGGAAGTAGGGGCAACTCTTGTAGTTGTCCTAGGAAGCAAGTCTTGAAGGGAGGCTTTTGAATTCAGTTGCCAGCGCTTGGGTTGAGAGCGCAATTCTTCCAACTGCTCCACCATCTCCCGCCGCATATGGTTCAACTCGCTGACAGGCAGCATTACTGCACAATTTATGTGATTTGTCAAGACTCCCAGACAGAAGGGAGTATTGCCGAGACGACCGAATTGTTCCTGTAAGCGTTCTGTTGTGAAGGGTTTGGTGTGTGCCTCGACTAGGGGCATTGAGGACTCGACCTGGACAACATGACCCAGTTCGTCACGAGCGATCGCAATTAGGGGCTGACTCGCTTCTCCATAGACTTCGACCTGAATAGGACGGACAAACTTGGGGTTCTCCCCAGCAAAACTCTGGCGCAGTTGTCGATCTAGTTCTGGGTCGCTAGTTTTCCAAACCTTATCCCCTACATGCACTCGTCGCCAATTGATATTACCTCGTCCAAAGGTCAGTATGGCATCCTGACCCCGTTGTTCCACGGCATAGATCCGACCCCCTTCTTCCTTTGCTTCCGGGTGACCACAGTCAAAGACAACACCATCCCCAGGCTTGATAGGACAGGCAAAAGACCTGCCCCTACATTGCACTGTGACTTGCTCTTTATGGATGCGGGTCACTTCGCCTAGGTAAACCCCCCGCTTTTTGCCGAAGTGGGCGTGTACTAGTTCTTGATTATTGATTCCGCGAAACCAGCCTGTATAGATACCGCGAGAGAAGGCCATCTCCAGGTTGTAGCGTTCCTGGTCTGTAACTTGGGACTGGTTGGATAGATCCCCCCAACCCCCCTTAACAAGGGGGGCTAGATTTTTCCCCCCTTTTGAACGGGGGCTAGGGGGGATCGAAGTTGTTGTACTCACATCTTGCACCAACTCCGCCATCACGCGATCGAGCGCTTGTCGATAAACACGGGTCACGTTGGCAACGTACTCTGGTGTTTTCAGGCGACCTTCGATTTTGAGACAGGTTACTCCTGCCTTCACCAACTCTGGAAGTACCTCTAATCCTGCCAAGTCTTGGGGACTGAGGAGATATTTGCAATCACCCAGATCTACCGCTTTGCCATCAGCGATGAGTTCGTAAGGCATCCGGCAAGCTTGGGCACATTCTCCCCGGTTGGCAGAACGTCCTCCTAGCGCTTCACTGGTCAAGCACTGACCGGAATAGGCAACGCACAAGGCACCGTGAACAAAGACTTCTAAGGGAAGCGAGGCGTCTCGTTGCGCAAGCGGCTGCTGGATTTTGTTGATTTCCTTGAGGGAGCATTCGCGGGCAAGAACCACTAACTGGCAGCCGAGGGTTTTGGCAAATTCCACACCAGTCGCGCTGGTGATAGTCATCTGGGTAGAGGCATGGATGGGAAAATCGGGTGAGAGATGGCGAATCAGGCGGCAAATTCCTACATCCTGGACAATGACCGCATCCACACCCGCTGCAATAATTGTGCGGAGATACTGTTCTGCCTGTACCAGCTCTCTGGGAAAAACCAGTGTATTGAGAGTGACGTAGCCCTTCACCCCCCGATGGT
>NZ_DATNPA010000598.1:0-10966 GCF_036703385.1 Allocoleopsis sp.
GGCGCTGGATGCCCTGACACGAGGCGGTTTGCAAGAGCAATTGATGAAAATCTGCGAAGAGAGCCATGTGACCTGTGTGATGGTCACTCACGACGTAGATGAGGCACTCCTACTATCCGATCGCATCGTCATGCTCACCAACGGGCCAGAGTCCCATATTGGGCAGATTATCGATGTAGAAATACCCCGTCCTCGCCATCGTTTGGAAGTGGTGAATCATCCCAGCTATTACCGCTTGCGGAATGAGATGATTTACTTCCTCAATCAACAGAAGAAAGCCAAGCAGCGCCAATCCAAGCAGCCGCTAATAGTTGCCCGCAATGGCTTAGAAAAAGTCAATCTGGAAATCGGCTTTATTCCACTCACCGATTGTGCCCCCCTAGTCGTTGCGAAAGAGAAAGGATTTTTCGCCAAATATGGGTTAGAAGACGTTACCCTCAACCGCGAACCCAGTTGGAAAGCGATCGCCAAAGGCATTGTTACTGGACGCCTAGACGCCGCTCAAATGGTGGCTGGGATGCCCCTCACCCTGACGGTTGGGGCAGGAAACAAAACCCCAGTACCCGTAGTCACAGCCTTAACCTTGTCCCGCAATGGCAATGCAATTACCCTGAGTAAGCGCCTCTACGATCAGGGTGTTCGCACTCTGGCTGATTTCAAAGCCGCAATTCAAGCCACTCCGGATAAAGTTCACACCTTGGGCATGGTTTATCCCTCCTCCATGCACAACCTGATGCTGCGTTATTGGTTAGCTTCAGGCGGAATTGACCCGGATCAAGATGTCGCGTTGACGGTGATTCCCCCACCTCAAATGGTTTCCAATTTAAAAGCTGGCAATATCGATGGATATTGTGCGGGTGAACCTTGGAACTCTCGTGCTGTCTACGAAGACCTAGGCTTTGTCATCGCCACCGATATGGAACTTTGGCCTGGACATCCAGAGAAAGTACTGGGTGTACGCGAAGAGTGGGTGAACAAGTATCCCCAAACTCATATCGCCTTAGTGAAAGCGCTTTTGGAAGCCTGCGAATACTGCGATGACCTACGCAATCGGGAAGAGATTTTGGGATTACTCACACAAGAGCAATACGTAGGTTCCGCGCCAGAATATACTCGTCCTGGCTTCATTGACCCCTACAATCGCGGGACTGGAGAACTCCCTCAACAACTACCCCGCTTCAACCAGTTTTATGTGGATAAAACCAACTATCCCGACCAGATTGAGGGGTTATGGTTACTGACTCAACTCGCTCGTTGGGGGATTATCCCCTTCCCCAAAAACTGGGTCAACATTTTAGACCGGGTGCGGCGCATCGACTTGTTTGGTGCAGCAGCACGAGACTTGGGCTTTTCCGACACAGGGCACGATCGCGTCCCAATCCGGATGTTTGACGGTACAGTCTTCGATCCTGATGACCCGCTGGAGTACCTCAATAGCCTGGAAATCAAACGCCAAATTCGTGTCGAAGAAATTGACATCGACTCGTTCGTGACTCCAGCCGCCTAAAAGGTTGCAGGTTGACAATGGGTTACAGATTGCAGGTTAACAGGTTGTCGGTTAAATACTTCAGCCTTCTCACCTCTAAGCTTCAACTTCCAACCTCCAACCTTCCAACCTCCAACCTTCCAACCTTCAACCTTCAACCTTCAACCCTCCAACCTTCCACCATCATGACTGCATTCAACACCGACGCTCTTCTCCATCAAATTTCCCAAACCCAAAAACCCAAATCAAAAGGAGACCCTTTACTGGTCATTGAGGATGTTGCTAAGGTTTATCCCACGCCCGAAGGCAACCACACCGTTCTCAGTGGCGTCAACCTCACCGTTCATCCAGGGGAGTTTATTTGTCTGATTGGTCACTCTGGCTGCGGAAAGTCCACACTCCTGAACATGGTGGCAGGTTTCTCGCGTCCGACTTACGGGGAAGTACTGCTCAAAGGGAAGCGCATCACGGAACCAGGCCCAGACCGGATGATGGTGTTTCAGAACTATGCTTTGCTGCCTTGGTTGAGTGCCTTTGAAAATATTTACTTGGCAGTGGATGCGGTTTATACCAATAGACCTGTCTCCAAGAAGAAGGAGATGGTGTCTGAATTGCTGGAGATGGTAGGGTTGACCGAATCTGCTGACAAAAAACCCTCCCAGCTATCGGGGGGGATGAAACAGCGGGTTGCGATCGCACGAGCTCTAGCCATTCGTCCCGAAATCTTGATTTTAGACGAACCCTTCGGAGCCTTAGATGCGATTACGAAAGAAGAGTTACAAGAAGAACTGTTGAAAATTTGGACAGAGTACAGAGTCACCGTCCTCATGATTACCCATGACATTGATGAGGCGCTCTTCTTAGCAGACCGCGTCGTGATGATGACCAATGGGCCAGCCGCACATATTGGTGAGGTTTTGGAAATTCCCTTCCAACGCCCCAGAAATCGCGCTCGCCTGATGGAAAATCCTCAATACTACGAACTACGTAACTACGCTTTAGACTTCCTCTACCGCCGTTTTGCTCATACAGAGGTGGCTTAGGCCAAGATACAGTTTTAGGTTCAGCTAGACATTAGAAGATTCATCTTTATTTCAGGGGGCGGAAAGCTTCGTCCCCTGATACTGCGCTGAAAACGTTTTGGAAATTGTCAATTTATGCTACACACACTACGTAAAAAAATCTTTCCATTACCCATTACCCATTACCCAGAATTAGGTAATGTGACACTTGACTCGGGCGAGATGTGAGTTTATTTCCCTCAACGGCGGATTGCATGTACAAAATGCATGGCCTCAATGCATTTTAGTGAAATTAGTACGCATTTTGTAGCTAAAGATACGAATTTAAAGCTTTAATCCTCATAGGGTTACTAAAGAGACAAGTTAAGCAAAGTTGCCTTGCAAAACAGCAGTTATTAGGGAGTAGATACACGACTAATTGAATGTAGATGCGTGATTAAACAGTCAATTTTGCTTCCGTAAATCTTTGTCCAAAGGCAAGTTCACTTTCTGACCTTTAGGAATAAGCTAAGTCCATCTAAAGATAGAATCTCATAGCTGATGCTGGTTCTTTGTAGCAGAAAAGGCGAAATCATTCTCTCAAGCCTACTAACCTAACAGAAAAGTATTTTCTAACAATCACAGTGTTGTTATTGATTAGCTTGGTTTGAGCAATCCAGCCTCACTCATTAGATGGCTCTCTTAGGTAGCTTCTCAAGGAGAAACAGCCCATGATAGACATAGCTAATCCAAAGGAAAGCTAAAACAAGTTTGTAAACATAAAAAAGCTAGACAAGATAGTGCAACTGTATGCCTATAAATCCAGCACTAGCAAGTCCTTAAATTGCTAACACGTCTCACTAATCAAGTATTTCAGGTTCACGGCTAGGAGAAAGCCTCATGCTTGCAGGATTATTTTCATTTCGCGGTCGTTACCGCATCTTACATCTGAGTTGGTTTGCATTTTTTCTAACCTTTGTCTGTTGGTTCAACTTCGCGCCTTTTGCCACCACGATTCAAAAAGACCTGCATTTAGCACCCGATCAAGTTAAGGTTCTACTTATCTGTAACCTCGCCCTAACGATCCCAGCACGAATCATCATTGGTATGCTGCTGGATCGTTTTGGACCACGAGTCACCTTCTCCAGCATCCTGATGTTTGCTGTTGTGCCTTGTTTAGCTACAGCGTTGTCTCAAGACTTTAACCATTTAGTCTGGAGTCGGTTGCTGATGGGTATTGTGGGGGCTGGGTTTGTCGTAGGCATCCGCATGGTTTCGGAATGGTTTCCCCCGAAAGAGATTGGGATTGCTGAAGGGATTTATGGCGGATGGGGTAACTTTGGTGCCTTTGCCGCCGAGTTTGCTCTACCCAGTATCGGTGTTGCTACTGCATTTCTAGCAGGTGGAGCTAACAACTGGCGTTTAGCGATCGCACTCAGTGGTGTGATTGCCGCTATCTATGGCTTCATTTATTTCAATAACGTTCAAGATACACCCCCAGGCAAAGCCTATCGCCGTCCTAAGCGCAGTGGTGGTATGGAAGTAACCACGAGCAAAAGCTTTTGGGCGATGTGTCTGTCTAATTTTGGCTTGATTTTCGCCTTGGGTTTATTAGCATGGCGCTTAGCCCAACCCAAACTTCATTTCCTCAATACGACCCAAATGTTTATCACTTGGGGTCTGTTGGCGGCGTTATTTGCCTTCCAAACTTATAAAGCTTGGCAGGTTAACTGGGAAGTTATCACAGGTATTAAAACTTATTCGCCTGCTGAACGCTATCAGTTCCGCCAAGTTGCTCTTTTAGAGATGTGTTATGTGGTCACGTTTGGTTCTGAGTTAGCGGCTGTTTCCATGCTGCCTGCGTTTTTTGAACATACGTTTAATCTCAATCATGTGACAGCAGGCATGATTGCGGCTAGCTATCCGTTCCTGAACTTGGTTTCTCGTCCCAGTGGGGGCTTAATTTCAGATAAGTTGGGCAGCCGCAAGTGGACAATGACAGTGATTGCGGCAGGGGTTGGGGTTGGCTATCTACTGGCGCACAATATCAATAGCAGTTGGCCGTTAGTTCTAGCGATCGCTGTTACCATGTTCTCTGCTTACTTTGCTCAAGCTGGCTGCGGTTCTACCTACGGTATCGTGCCTCTGATTAAGAAGGAAATTACAGGGCAGATTTCTGGAAATGTGGGCGCTTATGGGAACTTCGGCGGTGTGATTTTCCTCACGATTTTCAGCTTAACCGATGCACCGACCTTGTTTATCACGATGGGGATTGCTGCCCTAATCTGCTCTAGCTTATGTGGCTTTTTCCTCAAAGAACCGAAAGGCTCCTTTGCTAGCCATCATGAAGGTGAAGAAGCTGAAGTGGCAGTACCAAGCCGATCAATTTTACTAGACCCCCGTCAAAACTGAAGCTACCTTAAATCGTTAATCACAAGGTATTGGGTGTAAAAAATTCAGCATCCAATACCTTGTCCCATTTGAGATTTTGAATTTTAGAGTACGGCGAAAATCCCTTGCTTCTGATTTCTAAGTTTTATAGCGCTCCTCATATCAGTGAGGTATTGCAAAAGCCAGAGGGCAGAAGGCAAAAGATTGGCTGGTCAAGATTTCACTATTCAGCGATATCCTAATCCCCTTGGCGACTGCTATACTTTTTTGCCTATTCCCAAATCCCAAAACCCAGAATTCTGTACCTCATCCAAAAGAGAATGGCTATATTTTCACCGAGGGGTAGGCAATGTTAGATAAGCATCATGATTATGCAAAATCTTCATTACAAGGAAGGATTAGTAACCTCATATACCAATCCAGGCTCTAAATCACTCTAATTTAAATTTGGATAATTTACTGGTGAAATAAGAGATTGTTATAGCATTAGTCTGATTAAGGGCTGGATAAACCTCTAGAAAATTATTTTTTATTTATAGTAATATGGGTTTAATACTTCCAAAGATAGATTTATAGATAAAAAGGCTTATTTACTTTAGTTGTTTGTAGAAGTTGTAGCCAAGTTTACGAAATTCATGCCTATAGTTATCTAGGCTAAGAATTAAGCCATGAAACAAGTAATTTTTAAGCCATAAAATTCCCTTTTTATAGCCAGAGACTCAGATTGAGAAAGCCACAAGAGGTGTAATTGATGACGATAGCAGATAATAAAAAAGTTAACCCCATCGAAAAAGCCAAAGCTCAAAAGCATCCTTTACTACTCAAGCAAGAGTTGGACAACTTTGCCCAGATGGGTTGGGAGGCGATGGATGAATTTGAACGCGACCACGGACTCAAATGGCTAGGTTTCTTCTATCGTCCAGTAACTCCTGGCAAGTTTATGCTGCGGATGCGGATACCGAATGGCATTTTAACCAGCTCTCAGCTACGAGTCCTCGCAGAAATTGTTCAGCGATACACCCAGGCGGCAGGCTTTCAACAAGAGGGTAATGCAGACATTACGACCCGACAAAACTTCCAGTTGCGAGGCATTCAGATAGAAGACATTGCCGAGATCATCAACCGAATGCGTCAAGTTGGCTTGACGAGCGTCCAATCGGGTATGGACAATGTCCGCAACATCACGGGTTCACCCGTTGCTGGAATTGATGCTGATGAACTCATCGATACTACAGAGATTGTGCGGCAACTCCAAGATGTAATCACCAACAACGGGGACGGCAATTTTGACCTCAGCAATCTTCCTCGAAAGTTCAATATTGCTGTTGCGGGGTGTCGAGACAACTCTGTCCATGCCGAAATCAATGATATTGCCTTTATTCCGGCCTATAAAGATGGAAAGTTAGGGTTTAATGTGATTGTGGGTGGCTTTTTCTCCGCCAAGCGTTGTGCAGCTGCTATTCCCCTGGATGCTTGGGTAGAACCGGGCGAGGTGGTGCCCTTATCGTTAGCCATTTTAATGGTCTTTCGTGACCACGGTCAGCGCGCCAATCGGCAAAAGACACGTTTGATGTATCTCATTGAAGAGTGGGGATTGGAAAAGTTTCGCACTCAGGTCGAAACACAACTGGGCTACCCTTTGCAAAAAGCAGCACCCAAAGACGAAATTATCTGGGAAAAGCGCGACCACATCGGTGTCTATGCCCAGAAGCAACCAGGCTTAAACTATGTTGGCTTGCATGTTCCTATTGGTCGGCTGTATGCTTCGGACATGTTTGAGGTGTCCAGGTTGGCTGAAGTCTACGGCAATGGCGAGATTCGCCTCACCGTTGAGCAAAATCTGATTATCCCCAATGTCCCCGATTCTCGCCTGGAAGCTTTGTTAAATGAGCCACTAGTTCAAGAGCGTTTCCCCATCGCTCCCAAACCATTGCAACGGGCATTAGTCTCTTGTACGGGTGCTGAATTCTGCAATTTTGCGATTATTGAAACAAAAAATCGCGCCCTAGCGATGATTAAAGAACTAGAAGCCGAGTTAGAGATGCCGCGCCCAGTGCGGGTTCATTGGACAGGTTGCCCCAACTCTTGCGGTCAACCCCAAGTTGCCGATATTGGATTGATGGGAACGAAAGCCCGTAAAAATGGGCAGATGGTAGAAGCCGTAGACCTCTATATGGGCGGCAAAGTAGGCAAGGATGCGCACTTGGGTAGCTGTGTCATGGAAAAGATTCCTTGTGATGACCTAAAGCCGATTTTACGGGAACTACTGATCGAACACTTTGCTGCTCGTCCCCGACAAGTTGCGATGGTTTCAGCCTAACTGAGACTGCGCCGCATTTGAGAGGAGTAGGCTGAGTGGGACTTTTGCTTCAGAACACAGTCAGCAGGAGGTGAAAGTTGCCGCAAGTTACGACAGAAAACGATTCAGCCACTCATGACCTTTTTGAATGGGAGCAAAGCGACCATGACTCTTATTTTACTTAGGATTCAGGACTTTCAGAAGGTGCGATCGCTATGACTAATGCAACAAAAACACAATGTCCTTACTGTGGTGTTGGCTGCGGACTCGAAGTAAGTCCCCCAGCGCAAGCCGGTAAACCCACGAATTGTGATAGCGAAGGAAGACCCATCTGGAAAGTACGGGGCGATCGCGAGCATCCCTCTAGTCAAGGTATGGTGTGTGTCAAAGGGGCAACCATTAGTGAATCTCTGGACAAAGACCGCCTGAAGTATCCCATGATGCGCGACTCTCTGGATGAACCCTTCCGCCGAGTCAGTTGGGATGAAGCCTTTGATGCGATCGCTAATCGCATTCGCACCCTTCAAGTTACGCAAGGGTCTGAATCCATTTGTATGTATGGTTCTGGTCAGTTTCAAACCGAGGATTATTATATTGCTCAGAAACTACTCAAAGGGTGTCTGGGGACGAATAACTTTGATGCCAACTCCCGCCTGTGCATGTCCTCAGCCGTTTCCGGTTACATTCAGAGTTTTGGCTCAGATGGCCCTCCTTGTTGCTACGATGACTTAGAGCTGACAGACTGCGCCTTTTTGATTGGTACCAATACCGCTGAATGTCACCCCATTATTTTTAACCGCCTGCGGAAGCACCACAAGCAAAACAAGAAAGTCAAAATGATTGTGGTTGACCCCCGCAAGACCCCAACCGCTGAAGCCGCTGACTTACACTTAGCGATTCGACCCGGTACCGATATTGACTTACTTAACGGCATTGCCCATCTGCTGATGCGCTGGGGTCACTATGATTCTATATTTATTGATGAATGTACTAGTGGCTTTTCCGAGTATGCAGAGGTCATTCGTCATTATCCACCGGAATTGGTTGCCAAAACCTGTGGTATTCGCCTCAATGAACTAGAAACGGCAGCCCGATACTGGGGTCAGTCTGAGCGAGTCCTATCCTTATGGTCGATGGGCGTGAATCAGTCTTCCGAGGGGACAGCAAAGGTGCGGACAATCATTAATCTGCATCTAATGACTGGAAATATCGGGAAACCAGGAGCAGGCCCCTTTTCCCTGACAGGTCAGCCGAATGCGATGGGGGGACGGGAAGCGGGTGGTCTTTCTCATATTCTGCCCGGATATCGGTTGGTGAAGAATCCTCAGCATCGCCAGGAAGTCGAACAGTTGTGGGGTGTGCCTGCGGGAAGCATTGCACCTGATCGCGGTCGAACGGCGTGGGAGATGATTACGGGTTTAGAAACCGGAGACGTCGGGATGTTGTGGGTGGCAGCGACGAATCCGGCGGTTAGTATGCCCGATGTGGAACGGACGAAGGCAGCCTTGTTGCGATCGCCGTTCACGGTTTATCAAGATGCCTACTATCCTACAGAAACCGCTGCCTATGCTCACCTCCTACTGCCTGCGGCGCAGTGGAGTGAGAAAACAGGCACAATGACAAACTCAGAACGAGTGGTGACACTTTGCCCTAAGTTTCGCAATGCTCCCGGAGAGGCCAAAGCAGACTGGGAAATCTTTGCCGAAGTGGGGCGTCGGTTAGGTTTTGCTGACCAGTTTGCTTTCCAAGACTCGGCTGCGGTTCGCGCAGAATTTCTTCAACTCACTCGTGGACGCGTCTGCGACCAGACCGGTATTAGTTCCCAACGTTTAGAAGCAGAAGGACCGATTCAATGGCCTTGCCCAGAAGAGTTGAAAGTTAGCAGGTTGCAAGTTGAAGGTTCAACCTCTTCAAACCTTCAACATTCAACCTTCAAACCTTCTAACCAAAAACGTCTTTATACCGATTTGCGCTTTCCTACACCAGACGGACGTGCCCGGTTTGGGGCTTATCACTCACGCGGGCTAGCCGAGTTGCCCGATCCCAATTACCCCTTTGTCTTGACAACTGGGCGTCTTTATGGTCACTGGCATACCCAAACCCGAACAGGACGAATTCCCAAGATTGTGCAAATGCATCCTAATCCCTTTATGGAGATTCATCCCCGTGATGCCGAGAAGTTAGGGATTAAGGATGAAACTTGGGTGGAAGTGCGATCGCGTCGTGGTATTTGTCGTTTCAAAGCCCAAGTCACAAAAGCGATCGCTCCAGGTACCGTCTTCGTCCCCATGCACTGGGGCGCTTTGTGGGCAGACAAAGCAGAAGCCAACGCCCTGACTCATCCAGAATCCTGTCCTGACTCCCTGCAACCAGAATTGAAAGCCTGTGCCGTACAACTCTCCCCTATATCGGCTGAAACCCTGATGAGTAGTGAGTCATTTCAACCTAGCCTAGTGGCTTCGTTCTTACCACCCGTTTCCGTTTGAGACAATCACAGACGGGTGTGTGCAAAACCTGAGCAAGATTAGCATCGATTTATTTGGAGATAGCTGGAGCAGCATTGAGTCCTCTCAATGGTAAGGTTGTTGTTGTAGCTGTCTCCTAAAAAAATGCGGCAGTTGAAAAAAATATTTCATCTATTCCTAAATTCTTGTAGCAACAACAGTTTTTTACATGGGATAGAGCAAGTAGAGGGTTTTGTTGCGAAAGTCCTGTCTTTGGTAATGGTAACGGTAATCCTAGTTGCCGTTGGTGACTTGATTATCCTTCTAGCTGGAGAGCTGTTTTCTTCACCCCTAGGCTTCTTGAACTCAACCCTGTTTAAAGTTTTTGGACTATTCTTGAATATTCTGATTGCCCTAGAACTGCTGGAAAATATCACTGCCTATCTACGAAAGGATACGCTTCTAGTTGAGTTAGTTATTGTTACCTCTTTAATTGCGATCGCTCGGAAAATCATTCTTCTGGACTTTGAAAAAACCACAGGATCTGAAATCATTGGATTAGCGATCGCTATTCTTACGTTGTCCATTAGTTACTGGATAATTCACTGCATGAGTCCTAAAAAGCCTCCTGAATAAGCAGGAATTTCAATCACAGAACGAGAACAGCAGTTAAGAATCAGGAGTTAAAAAAATGTTATTTCAAAGGTAGGCAGAAGGGGTAAGGCAGAAGGCACCGAAGCTAAGCGTGAGGAGGGGATTTCGACCCTTATTCCCGTTATTGTCACCAAAAGGCTTCTGCCTTCTGCCGTCTGCCTTTCTTGTTAAGGCTTTCAGATGCATCAAACAACCATAAGCAAAATCTCTAAAATCTAAAATAAAATGTCTCATTTCTTCCAATTTGAAGCTGACTTTGTAGAATCGCTACGCTGTATTCCTATGCAAGTGCGGATGAAATTAGACACTTGCGGGGTCAAACTCAAATTAAATCACTGGAACCAATTTACTCTGCAAGAGCGTGAAGCCTTGGTAGAGATGCCCTGCACAACCGCAGACGAAATCGAAACCTATCGGCAATATTTACAAAATTTAGTGATCGAACATACGGGTTCACCCGCATCTGCACTTCCTATAGAGCCTCATCCCGCCTGGCTGGATGCCACAGCTGTTCCTGCTAATATTCAGGAGAAAGCCCAAGAACTTACTGTATCCATAACCGTTCAGCAGTGGGCAACACTAAGTCCTGCTCAACGTTTTGCCCTAATTAAACTCAGCCGCCCCAGCCATGAAAACCACAACTTTTTACCAGCCCTAAAGGAGTTTGAACTGATTTAACTTCAAACAGTGA
>NZ_DATNPA010000599.1:0-5077 GCF_036703385.1 Allocoleopsis sp.
CTCAACTGTGTCATACGAATCCCCTTTTTCGGGAGGTACGCCCATTAAGGGTTCTCCAATGACGTTCTGAGTTTCAGGCTGAAGTTTGTGAATGCAGCAATCGAACAACTCAAAGAAGAAATCACTCATCTGGTCGATCGCATCCCCGAAGATAGACTCTAGCTCCGGTTCCTCATACAATAGGCGCTTCAAAAACCGCTCCATTTGCAATTCTTTCCATGCCCGCAGTTTGTTCCACACGTCTTTGACAATCACTTCTTCCTGTGGTGAGAGCGGAACAGCGTCTGGAATCTCAACCTCAGCAACGTCCTGTGTCCCTTGAGCGTGGACGGGACGCTTATCGTTCTGATTGCTCAAAATGGTCAGTTTACTACTGCTTCCCTCACTGCTACTTTGAGTTAGGCGAGTTTTCAGCTTTAACTGGGGTGCCTCGTTCCAAGTCGCGATCGGAAATTCTAACTCGGCGCTACGCTCTCCATTGAGGTACTCTTGTGTGGCAAATGTGACGGTTCCAGCATCCTGCCAAGGCTGAGTGATGTCTCCTTCCCGATAACGTAAGGTAATTGCGATCGTGCAGTCACCCTTATTTTTCAAATCCACTAACCAGCTGATACTGATTTTGTATATAATTTCCTATCCAGGAGGCAATCATTAGGGGTAGATTATTCACAGTCTTTAGCTGCAAATATTGAGATGGAGATATCAACGCTTCTAATTCTCTATTTACAGGTTCTGATCTTATATACAACTTAACGGCTACGGGGAAAGCCGCCACTAGCCGCAAAGCTGCAATTCGTCTGTCTCGATCCCCTGGTTCAACGTCGTTCATCATCCCCCAAATTTGCCACGTCATATTACGGGTATCGTTGACTAAGGTACCCCATAATCTACGACCTTCCCAAAAGCGCTCGTAAGCAGTATTAGTTCGGAAAACGAGTAATAAACCTAAAACAATGCTAGGAATGATACTTCCAAAAGTAGGTTTGGATACAGGAAATTTTAAATAATACAGTACAGAAATGAAAAAACCAAATACACCCACCAAAATCACTCGTTGATAGATGGCTGAGATAACTGACCCTTTCCATTGGAATGCGAGCTTAAACCAGTATTGTTTGTTTCTTTTCATTAAAATCTTCAAACCGACTAAGCTGATTGGTGGTAATTAATTATTAGTAACGATGAATTGCATAAGCTAACGGCAGGAGCAGCTGCGATCGCAAAGTCTAACTCAGCGTTGCGCTCTTGATTTAGGTAAGGCAATCTTTGATGTGGCAAACGTGACCGTTCCAGCATCTTGCCAAGGTTGACTGATATCCCCCTCCCGATAGCATAGGGTAATGGCGATCATGCAGTTATCCCTTGTTCTTCCAAATCCAACAGCCAGCTTGCTTGTGTGCGAGTTAGGAGATCTTTTTGCAACGAGGATTGTCTCTGAGCCGAAATCACCTATACGCGACACTTGTACTTTTAGTCGTTTGCAGCTGGGAAATCGGTGGCAGAGACTTCGGTTAAGTGGACGAGCCGATGATGGTCAGTCATGCTTGGGGAGTGAGTGGGGTCAGGATGAAGATGCGGTTGAGTGTGCTGCATCTTTGATGCAAAAATCACATTTTGTACTATACCGCGTATGTCTAAGGACAGCTCATCACTACCCAGCATTCAGGAAGCCTGTCCTTGAACGTGGAAAATTTTTGCTCTCTATGACTAGCCCTTAGAACGTGTCTGATCATTCTCCAACCTGTTAAAAGGCTGCCAAGAATACTACCCTTAATTAAAGATAGCCCTATTAAAAAAATTGATTTATGTTTGATGCTCTAGCCGAACGCCTAGAAGACGCCTGGAAGAAATTACGGGGCCAGGACAAAATTTCTCAGTCCAATATCCAAGACGCTCTCAAAGAGGTACGTCGTGCTCTGTTATCGGCAGATGTGAACCTCCAAGTCGTTAAAGATTTTGTTGCGGATGTAGAAACCAAGGCACTCGGAGCCGAGGTCATCTCTGGCGTCCGTCCTGACCAACAGTTCATTAAGATTGTCTACGACGAACTGGTGCAGGTGATGGGGGAAACCAACATTCCCTTAGCCAAAGCGGATACGGCACCGACGATTGTCCTGATGGCAGGTTTACAGGGTACTGGTAAAACGACCGCCACCGCTAAGCTAGCTCTCCATCTGCTCAAACAAAACCGCACCTGCCTCTTGGTCGCTACAGACGTTTATCGACCGGCAGCCATTGACCAGTTAGTAACACTCGGTCAACAAATTGATGTCCCCGTATTTGAACTGGGTGCGGATGCTGACCCAGTAGATATTGCGCGTCAAGGCGTTGCACGGGCGAAGGAGACGGGTGTTGATACCGTGATCATCGACACGGCAGGACGCTTGCAAATCGACCAGGACATGATGGGGGAACTTGCCCGCATCAAGAAAACTGTTCAACCCAACGAAACCCTCCTAGTCGTGGACTCGATGACCGGCCAGGAGGCGGCAAATCTCACCCACACCTTCCACGAGCAAATTGGGATTACGGGGGCAATCCTCACCAAGCTGGATGGTGACACTCGCGGTGGTGCCGCCCTTTCTGTCAGGCGGGTTTCGGGTCAGCCGATTAAATTTGTCGGCGTTGGGGAGAAGGTAGAAGCGCTGCAACCCTTTTATCCCGATCGCATGGCATCGCGGATTCTCGGTATGGGAGATGTCCTCACGCTAGTGGAGAAGGCGCAGGAGGAAATTGACCTATCAGACGCCGAGAAGATGCAGGAGAAAATGCTGAAGGCACAGTTTGACTTCAGCGATTTCTTGAAGCAGATGCGGCTATTGAAGAATATGGGTTCTCTGGGCGGGTTGATGAAGATGATTCCAGGGATGGGTAAGCTGAGTAGCGACCAACTGCAACAAGGGGAAGCCAAGCTCAAGCAATCCGAAGCCATGATTAATTCGATGACGGCGGAAGAACGCCGTAATCCTGATTTGTTAGCCGGTTCTCCGTCGCGCCGCCGCCGGATTGCTCGTGGTTCGGGTTATGCCGAGAGGGATGTCAGCAATCTGGTGAGTGAATTTACTAAAATGAGAAATCTCATGCAGCAGATGAGCCGAGGACAGATGCCAGGAATGGCAGGTATGGGCGGCATGTTTGGCGACATGGGTGGTAATCGTCCCTCCCAACCGGGCTGGCGCGGCTACCCCGGCGGTGCTTCTCCCAAGAAAAAGAAAAAGGAGAAGAAGAAAAAGGGATTTGGTCAGCTGTGAAGGGTTGCAGGTTAAAGGTTGCAGGTTGCAGGTTATAACTTCCAACCGTCCAACCTTCAACTTTCTAACCTTCCAACCCTCTAGCCCACAGATCGCTTAAAATCAAACAGGTGAATTATTCCTAAACATGGTCAAACTGAGATTAAAACGATACGGCAAAAAGCGTGAGGTCAGCTATCGAATTGTGGCAATTCAAAGTAATGCACGCCGGGATGGACGCCCTCTAGAAGAACTGGGCTTCTACAATCCCCGAACTGATGAAACACGGCTTAGGGTCCCAGAGATTGTGAAGTGGCTCCAAAATGGTGCCCAGCCCACTGATACAGTGCGCGATATTCTGAGGAAAGCCAATGTTTTTGAACAAGTCAGTGCCTGAGACACCGTCCGCCTCATTTCAAAATGCCAGCCCGGATTACATCGGTCTTGTGCGATTTTTGATAGAGCCGTTTTTAGAATCACCGACTTCGCTGAAGGTAGACTGTGAAAAGTCAAATGCCAAGGAGCGAGTCTGGATTCGAGTGGCGTTTGACGGGTCGGATAAGGGACGAGTGTTTGGTCGGGGGGGTCGCAACATTCAAGCGATTCGGGCGGTCATTCAAGCAGCAGGTCAGGCGGCGGGTCAATTTGTCCATCTGGATATTTATGAAGGCCCAAATGAGAGTCCCCGGCGAGAGAGTCCTTCTGGTGGTAGTAAATTTGCTGGCAGAAAGAGTTCCTCTCGTCGCCCACCCACGTCTAAACCCGCACCCAAATTCCGCTCTGAGTAAAAAGGTTAGAGGTTGAAGGTTGAAAGGTTGAAGGTTAGAAAGTCGTTTACCAGTCGGTGTTGGCTAAGCAAGCGCTCCAGCGTAACTGTTCTCAAAGAGTAGGCGTTCCCATAGTACTCTGGCACAAGCCGGAGACTAGGGTTGGTGAGAAAATTACAAGTTATCTGCCAAACTTGCAAGATCTAACTTCCCCACTTTCAAGGCTCGATACCTAGAAACTTTCAACTTGTAGAGCCACTACTGGCATGAGTGAAGTACCAAAGACAATTCAGCTGTCGAATAATGAAAGTGCGATCGCACTTTCTGGTGAACGAGACGAAAACCTGAAAACGCTCTCGCGGCTAACCGGTGCAAATCTGGTGCTGCGGGGGCAAGAACTGCTAATTTCTGGAACCGAGAAACAAGTTGAACGCGCCTCATCCTTGGTGCGATCGCTAAAACCGTTCTGGAATGAAGGCAAAGCGATCGCAGAGGTGGATATCCAAACCGCCCTCCATGCCTTAGACACTCACCGCTCAGATGAGTTACAGGATTTACAGCAAGATGTTCTCGCTCGCACTCGTAAGGGCGAAGTTATCCGTGCCAAAACCTTCCGGCAGCGGCACTATGTGAAAGATATCCTAACTCACGACCTGACCTTCTGCATTGGTCCGGCAGGCACTGGGAAAACCTTTCTGGCTGTCGTTCTTGCAGCTCAAGCTCTCCTCGCCAATCAGTACGAACGCTTAATTTTGACTCGGCCTGCTGTAGAAGCTGGAGAAAAGTTGGGTTTTTTGCCAGGAGACTTGCAGCAAAAAATCAATCCTTATCTGCGTCCCCTGTATGACGCCCTGTATGAGTTAATTGAGCCTGAAAAAATTGCCAATTTGATGGAACGAGGCGTTATCGAAGTCGCCCCCCTCGCTTATATGCGAGGACGCACCCTCAACAATGCCTTTGTCATCGTTGATGAAGCGCAAAACACAACACCGGCTCAAATGAAAATGGTGCTGACACGCATCGGTTTTCGTTCTCGTATGGTGGTTACAGGTGACGTCACACAGACAGATTTGCCTGCAA
>NZ_DATNPA010000600.1:0-5324 GCF_036703385.1 Allocoleopsis sp.
CTCTGCCATCAGAACTAGCCAAGCTAGGCACCAGAGATTTGAAACATCCCTATTTCTGGGCAGGTTTTACGCTGATTGGCAGTCCTTGGTAACTTTGAACAAGTGTAACTAGAGCGCCAGTCCAGTAAAAGGAGTTGACAAAAGACACGGAATCTGAATATATAAGAGTGTCAATTGGATGGAGCGATCGCTGTTCAAACCGATAGATAGTGTAGCTCCTGCGCCAGACTCTACTCATTAAGCTGCTTGCTCTATCTCGGGCTGTGACATGCGAGCAATCACATGAAGGTTGTGAACAACTGCCATGCGCCGCAGGTCAAACAGGTTTTTGCGCGTACCAAGGTAACGAGCGCGATCACCCTGCCATTGACCAATCTGGGCAAGGCTATGTTCGACAGCTACCCGTTCACGAAGTTTGGCACGACCCGCTGGTGTCTGTTGACGTTGGCGTAACTCCTGCAACAAGGATTCATCAGGATGGATCGAGACAGTGCGGCCTTTCACACTGGTAGTACAACAGGAACGCAAGGGACAGACTTCACACTGCTGTTGGGGAAAATGAACAACTTTCCCTGGGGAAAATGGGATGCTTACCTGATTGGGGCAGCGAATCAGATGAGTGTCCCAATCCAGAACAAAAGCTGTTTTGTCAAAGTGCTTGCCATTATACACAGGCCAAGCTTTGCAAATAATGGTCAAGCCCTCTGGCCGCTTCTGAACCATCTGGCTATTGAGATAGGCACGGTCAATGTGCAACTCGATTAACTTGACATTTTGAGGCTCCAAGTCAGCAGCGATCGCTTCGGTAACACCAGACTCTGGAACATTAGCAGGGGTAATCCCCACGGCTCGCACTACGCCAATATCTAAATCCTTAAGGACATGACGCTTGTACCCATCGAAGCGCTGACTCCGACTTTTACGTCCATGACGCATTTCGCTATCTTCAATCGAGATGCGACGATCTTTGGCTACGCCCTTACGGAGCTTTGGGGAGCCATCGTCTGCTATCTCCACATCCTGCGCTTGCACTTGCCGTCCATCAGCGAAACTTTCCTGCACTTGAGTAGTCGTTTGCTTATCTAGGTTCGGTTGCTGTTGAACCCAAGACTCTACCTCATCAAGTGCCTGGAGAATCGTGGTCAGTGCCTGTACTTTAGCCACTGGGTCATCCCAATCCAAGTCCAAAGCAGCCTTCAGACTTGAAGTGGCTACTATCTGTGCTCCTGCCTCGGCTGCCACATCGGCTAAGTCCTTCTCTTGCTGATGGGCAATTACACTTAAGGCTTTCCGCAGAGCATGACCCAACAGATTGTAGGTATCTTCTACCCTTGCTGCTCCCCACAAAGGACTCGAATCCAGTGCTGCTCTTAATGCACCAGAACTAAAGCCTCCCTTTTTCTTGGCGATTTCTACTGTGCGTTCGACCAATCGGCGATCGCCCTCTTTAGCAATCAGGGCAGCACGAAACCTCACTAGTGTACCTTTCCCAAAAGGAGCTTGTTCACAATCGAGACAGTCGAGGACTAATTGCCAGCGTCGATCCATTTCCAAGGCTTCAATCACTTCTTCATCAGAAACACCCGTGTAAGCTTGCAAGATTGTTGCTAGCGCCAGTTGAGCTGGAGAAACTGGACAAAATCCCATACTGCTGTCCTTAAACAGAGTTGCCAGTTCCTTTTGAAACTGCTCATCGAACAGTTGATGACGCTGCTGACGCAGAAAAATGAAAAGTTTAGCTTTACGAATGCGTGAGACAACTTTTTGCTCTTTTGCAGACAGCTCGATGGCAGGATTCCACACAGGAGGGCGCATAGACTCGCTCTGGCTTGTTGAGATGACTTCCCGACTCTACCGATTCTGTGTCTTTTGTCAACTCCTTTTACTGGACTGGCGCTCTAGGTTGGGGGCCAGATGGGGCGATGCGTGTGCAACGCACGATAACCCAGAAACGGAAGCAAGACCATCTCACCAAGTGGAACACCGTCACAACCCAAATTCAGTTATTTCTCTCCAATATTGGAGCAGAGTCAAGGACGATAAAAACCACAGAACGCGTACCTGTTTCAGAGTTGGAGCAGGTGAAGGTAGAAGTGATTGCCCAAAAAACTACAGGCCGTATACAACCCGATGAAAATGGTTTTTGTACTTGGATTTTTCCCCTAGAACCCTACTCCCAACTCCAGGCAACGCTAGTCTACAAAGTCTCAGCCGCCCCAGAGGTTCAAGGATTTTAGCTTTTCTAAGAAATAGTGGCTGTAGGAATCATGACTAGACCTGTGCAAGAAAGTCTCCTTTCATCCTGAAGTGTGAGCGGTACACTCATGAACGTCTCTTGCTCTCATTCGATTTTCGCCCCCCTAGGGCGTGTTTGCAAACTCTATATTGACCTGTCTGTTGCGAAGAAGATCCCCCCAGCCCCCCTTACCAAGGCAGGGCTGTTTCATTCCACAAGGGAGAGGATTTTGTCAATATCATTAGCGAGAAATCGTTGTACACGGGTGATGGAGGAATAACCACATAGTGTTTCGCCCATTGGTTAAAAACCTCGGCTAGTGTCTCAAAATCGATTCTATATTTTATCCCCTCAACGCTTGACATTATACGTCTTTTCGGGGATGAAACAGCCCTGCCTTAAAAAGGGGGATTTAGGGGGCTCAAAGGGTTTGAAAGCACGCCCTAGCCCCCCATGAATAAAAGGCTTAGTCCTTACTCCTCTCCCCTTTTAGGGGAGAACTCTCTTGGGTGGGGGGAACAGAATTCAAAGTCCCCCAGACTTGGGGGATTTAGGGGGCTTTCCAGGATTGATGCAAGAGGTCTAAGCTGAATTCATCAAATTTCTCAACGTCTGATGTTAGCAAATCCTTATGGGATAACTTTGCTTGACGCGTATCAAAGTGGTAGCTACTAACCGTACCCGTACCTGTATCTAAAATAGTAAAAACTGTGATGTCGTTACTCGCGATGTAAGGGAGTGGCTGGTTATCGTCTCCTAGGAGTGGCGCAAGCGTCGGTATCACGGGTTCCAGCCCATTAGGGTCACCTGTAGCGGCATATTCTGCCTGATTATCGATAGGCACCGGACGCTTTTCATTACCCAGATAAGCACCGTAAGAGTTGCCTACATTTGAGGTTTCCAAAAAGTGCATCCCACTGGAGGACACAAAGCGGTTCCATAGGTGGGAGTGTCCATAAAACACCAGTTGCACCCTCGCCGCCTCTAGCAGTGGCACTACATCACGAATGATGTGATCCGCTGCCTTAGGATAGTCGTAACCCACTGCTTTGATGTATCCCTGTTCATCCCGCTCAATCCGTTGCACCGGGTCAGTATAAGCCGGGACGATGTTAGCACCGAGTGAATGGGGCGGATGATGAAACATCACAATCTTGTACTTCGCCTGTTTGAAGTCTGGACTGTTGAGCTCTTTCTCCAGCCAGTTGTACTGGACGCTACCCTTGGCTACTGGCTCAAAGATATGTTGTCCATACCCCCACGCTACTGGATTATCTAAATCGTCTTCTCGTTCGCGATATTTGCCTCTGGCATCAGCTTCTAAGCTAGGGTTTCTCCAAATATTGGTAATGTATAGCACGACCAAGCGGATATCGCCAAAGGTCACGGCGTAATAATTCTCTCCTCCCGATGGGTTCGGGGGTAGGGTGAAAATCTCGTTGTAGGTGTCGGTATTAAAGGAATTGTCTTTTAGCCAAGTTTGGCGGAGTTGGGGGTCATTTTCGGGGTTGAAATACTCATATTTTTCCTGATAAAGCGTCTCGGCAATAGTTCGAGGATAGGGGTCGTTAAACTGGTCATTTAAGTCGCGCTGATTTGAAAAACGCCCCATTACCTCATGATTCCCTACGGTTGGAAATAGGGGTGCATATTGAATTAACTCGCCTCCCTTGTAAGTGGTTTTGACGCCTTCTTTCTCCAGTTCGTAATGCGCCCGACCCTGGAGACAGGGGAAAAAGGCACCTCCACGATTATCATCAAACCATTCCGAAGCGCGATCAGGAACGTTGACTGAGTCGCCTGCAAAGAAAACCGCATCAACTTGTCCGATGGTTTCCACTACTTTTTGAAGATTTGCCGATGTCATCGGCATTAACTGGTGATCGGAGGTGAGTAGTATTTTGAGCGGTGTTCCTGATGTTGGTTTCGGTGCGAGGGTAAACTGACGACTGCTCACCTTCTGTCCATCTTCCTGCACACTGGTTACTTGATATGGAACACGTTGACCAGGAGTTAAACCCGTGACGATCGCTTCATGACGCCAGATATCCCTTGGTGTTGGCTGCTGATAGATTTGACCCTCTTGTGTCTGTTTTCCAACGTTTGATTTCTGGTCTTCACGGGTACGACTGAGTTTAGTGGTGGTTGCGATCGCATTACGCTTGAGTCCCTGTCCATAGACGACAGTATGACGAGAACCCTTGAACTCTGTAAACCAAACCACTCGCACTGAATTCTCAGTCGGTAGTTGCAACAATGGGTCAGTGAGCAACTGGTGGGTAGATGTCATAATTGGCTGTCTATTAGGGCTTACATTGAATGGGAAAAAGGGCAATCAAGACGAGAAGCACTGCCGCAATGAGGAGAGGCGGTGACTTAAGCACTATTACCATATAGGAATAGCAGCAAGATAGCTTTTCTCAATGTCTCACACCTTACTTGAGCAATGACCAATTTGGCATTTAACCGAATGCGACTCAAGTCCCACGCTCAGATCAAACGCTGGATTGAGTTTCATGAACAACGACTAAGGCAATTATCAAAAACTGTCGATAAGAAGACTACTTGTAGATACAACGCTCACTCAGCTTTCTTACTGTGTGCCGTGAATCCCACGGGGTCATGTGTACTGTGTCAGCATTATGAACCGAATCAGGAACCTACTGAATCTAGGTAAGTTGCGATCGGCTTCGCTAATACCCTATTGAGTCCCAAAAACTCAGCGCTCCTCTGCGTAGCCCTCCGTGACCTCTGCGTTAAAAAACATAGTATTCCAATGCCAACGGATTCCGTATAAGGTCTAGAATAGTCAGCCTAGAAAGCTCAAAAGCCTAATATATCCAAAACAGTCTCTTGGATATATTAGGCTTAAGATTTTTGCCAGTAGGGGTTCTGGCTATCTTTATTTATAATTATCGGAGCGGCGGGATTTGAACCCACGACCCCTACTACCCCAAAGTAGTGCGCTACCAAGCTGCGCTACGCCCCGGCACGTTTACTGAGTATATCACAGCGTTTCTGTTCAAAACAACTACCTAAAATACTTTTAGGGATTGAGCGGCTTGAATCAAACCCGGAACCGCATCGG
>NZ_DATNPA010000601.1:0-3635 GCF_036703385.1 Allocoleopsis sp.
CGCAATGTGCCAATTACAACTCTTGCACTATCTTTTGACGAAATTCTCCCAAATAGAATCCTTATTCCTACAAATAAATTAACTAAGAAAGTCAATCTTACATTAAAGAATAAAACGTTCAGACAAATAGTAATTTCAACAGGACTGAAACTCAAAAGTTAGTTCACATTGACTTTACTGTATAAGGTATTGTTCTCTATGCTTTGAATGATGGATAGAAAAAACCAGATAGAGGCTATATACGAGATTTAGATGGCAATAATTAATTTAGATTTTGATGAAAGTCATAGATTCAATTTTTTCTCGAGCTCATCAACACGACTAGTTAGTTTAGTAACATTCTTCTGAAGGTCACCTGTTAATTTTAGCACAAGCAATTTTGTAGTTAAATCATTAATCATGGTAGTGACCTCATTGGATTCTTGTAGATTCTTAATCAACGGCCTGTAGGCATTACACAATTGCAATTGTTTTTCAATAATAGTTCGCATGCTATTATAATCACCATTTGTTGAATCAAATTGATCTTGAAGTTCTTTAAAATCCCTAAGGAATTTCTTTCGAAAATCCGGAATATTCACTCTTAGAGTTTACTTCTCATAGTTCTTAAACTTACTAGAAACCCCCAAAATTACCAATACTCCACTGGTTACCAGCACCTATCAAGTCAGACATCTAACACAGGCATTATGATTACTCATGTTTTGATCACATTTTTCGATTTACGATTCACATGACATATTAATAGAATCTGTCGGGTTTGAGATTAACTGTATTTAGTAACAGGATAACTTCAACTTGATAAAACAAGAGCAATCATAAGATCGTCGAGTCATCACAATTCCACTAAAACTTCTCCTGCCAAACTTCACTGAATTAAGGCAGCACATTTAAATTGCCTTACCCATGACCCTTAGAATACATCGACCAAACCGATGGGGAACATATTCTGGATGGGCTTAATCGCCTGTCCAGAATAATTCTTGTGTTTTCTATTCTTCTACAAGTTTAAACAATTTTTTGCCTGTTTATCTGGACTTCTTATCTAGTTGTTTGATAAATTCTGAAAACTTATCTTTTGGAATGACTGCCCCACAAGCTTTCTCATGACCTCCTCCGCTGCCAGAAAGTGCTGAAGATAGATTGTTAACAATCCTGCCAAGATGTACCTTACATTCATTTGATCCTCTAATGGAGATAATACAAGATTTAATGTCCTCTTTGGTCTTGTACACAAGTGCAACCGGTTTCCCTGATGCGCCTAGCACGAAATTAACAACCATACTGGATGGTAGTTCTGAATTAATCTGAACATATGCCAAATTCTTGCTCAAAACTATCGAGTCTTCAATAGACTTTACTACTGATAGAACCTTTTTTGCGTGTCGTTCAGCCCTCAGAAATCCACCTTCAATATCATGTGGATACTTGCTTTGTGATAGTTCATCTACGATCTTCATTAAAAAGTCGCTATCATGCTGGCTTGAGGATATCATGTAAGACAACGCAGTAGCTTCAAGCATCAAAAACTGACGATCAAATCTTGATACTAAGTTAGAGGCAATAGGTTTTGTTTCCAAATAATCCGTTAGTGCTGCTGCGGCCGCAATAAAAGCTGAATAAGAACCAAATCTTTTTTTGTATTTGTTATAAATGTGAACACTCGTGCATTCATCGGTGCTGTGCACTAGTTTTACTCCATTTTTTTTCAACTCCGATAATATTTTCTTATCCAAGTCATGGTGATCGATGTAGGTAACTTTGCATTTTGCTTCGATAATTTCCTTCAGTATTTTTACAAATTCATTTTCATTCCTTTTGCTTAATCCTAAATCACAAATGAATAATTCATCAATTTTGTTAGTCCCATCATGAACGTTTGATACCATACTTCGTAATGTTTTGATCATATTTGCATAATCAACAAGAATTATCGTATTAACATCAAACGCGGTTTTGATAAGGGCGGCGGAAGATACTCCGTCAACATCTTCCCTATGCGACATACAAATCTTATTCTTCATAGACCAAGTAATTCTTCTGCGTGAATATTTTAAGTGTACCTTTTTTATTCCGAAAACAAATTCGTAGTGATTCTTGGCAAGCAATACATTTGATTTTTTGCTTTTGAAAAATCATTATTTTATTGTCAAGCGAACGTTTATATCTAAATTAGACAAGAATTTCTAGGAACGCAATCATATAGGCGGCGTCGTAGATGATTTTTGGTCAGTTGGCCATTCCATGATTCATCGACCTCCAGTTGCGCTCATAATATGGAGATTCGACAACAAATTGAATCTGACATGGTTACACAATATGCACAATAACTTGATTGTCCGACCGTACTATTTTATAATAGAATAAGGATCGACTCCGGTTGATCCTGCCGGACCCGACTGCTATCAGAGTGAGATTAAGCCATGCGAGTCAACGTAGCAATACGTGGCACACGGCTCAGTAACACGTAGTCAACATAACCAGAGGACGTGGATAAACTCGGGAAACTGAGGCTAAACCGCGATAGACCAAGATACCTGGAATGGTTTTTGATCAAAATCTATATGGCCTTTGGATTGGACTGCGACCGATCAGGCTGTTGGTGAGGTAATGGCCCACCAAACCTGTAACCGGTACGGGCTCTGAGAGGAGGAGCCCGGAGATGGGTACTGAGAAAAGGACCCAGGCCCTATGGGGCGCAGCAGGCGCGAAACCTCTGCAATAGGCGAAAGCCTGACAGGGTTACTCTGAGTGACTTTCGCTAAGAAAGTCTTTTGACACCTCTAAAAATGGTGTAGAATAAGGGGTGGGCAAGTCTGGTGTCAGCCGCCGCGGTAATACCAGCACCCCGAGTGGTCGGGACGATTATTGGGCCTAAAGCATCCGTAGCCGGTTTTACAAGTCCTCCGTTAAATCCAACTGCTTAACAGATGGGCCGCGGAGGATACTATAAGACTAGGAGGCAGGAGAGGCAAGCGGTACTCAGTGGGTAGGGGTAAAATCCGTTGATCCATTGAAGACCACCAGTGGCGAAGGCGGCTTGCCAGAATGCGCTCGACGGTGAGGGATGAAAGCTGGGGGAGCAAACCGGATTAGATACCCGGGTAGTCCCAGCTGTAAACGATGCAGACTCGGTGATGGACTAGCTTAATGCTGGTCCAGTGCCGCAGGGAAGCCGTTAAGTCTGCCGCCTGGGTAGTACGGTCGCAAGACTGAAACTTAAAGGAATTGGCGGGGGAGCACCACAAGGGGTGAAGCCTGCGGTTCAATTGGAGTCAACGCCGGGAATCTTACCGGGGGCGACAGCAGAGTGAAGGTCAAGCTGAAGACTTTACTAGACAAGCTGAGAGGAGGTGCATGGCCGTCGCCAGCTCGTGCCGTGAGGTGTCCTGTTAAGTCAGGTAACGAGCGAGACCCCTGCTTCTAGTTGCTACTTTTATTCTTCGGAGTAGAAGGGCTAATTAGAAGGACTGCCGCCGCTAAGGCGGAGGAAGGAGGGGGCTACGGCAGGTCAGTATGCCCCGAAACCCTCGGGCCACACGCGGGCTGCAATGGTAAGGACAATGGGTTTCAATCCCGAAAGGGGGAGGCAATCCCTAAACCTTACCACAGTTATGATTGAGGGCTGAAACTCG